>CAYWSI010000031.1:0-15865 GCA_964460585.1 uncultured Algimonas sp. | reverse complement strand
TTGCGCGGCGGCACAGCGTGCCTGTGACTGTCGTCGCCAATAATTTTATCCGCGTTCCGAAAGAGCCGGGATTTTCTTTTCACCTCGTTGATGACAGTTTCGACGCAGCAGATGATTATATCGCCGAGGCCGCAGATAAAGACGCCATCGTCATTACCTCTGATATTTTACTGGCCGAGCGTGTCCTCAAATCAGGCGGGCGCGTCTTAGCATCAAATGGCAAACCCATGACGATGAACACGATCGGCAGCCAGATTGCGGTACGGGCCATTATGGCAGATTTGCGAGCAGGCGCAGAGATGCCAACCGTGGGCGGGCCGCCGCCTTTTACCCAAAAAGATCGTTCACGTTTTTTGGAGACACTTCATTTGATGGTCGTCAAAAGCTGACCTACATGCCATGAGTTGCAATGAGTTGGCTATGAAGGAGATCCGCATGAAAATGATTATAAAATTTCTTTCGATACCGATTGTTCTGAGTGCCTGTCAGCAAAACACAGCGCCTAACCCTACAGATATAAATAGCGAGACCCAAACCGTGACATCTTCTAGCCAAGCTTCATCCGTTAACATCACGACTGTTGTTTCCGCTCAGTCTTTTACTGAGACCGAAGCGGCTTTGCGCGCAGGGTTCGAGTCACGCGGGTTAAAACTTTTCACCGTGGTCGATCACGGCGCGGGCGCAAAATCAGTTGGCGAAGATATTGGCGGCTCTAAACTCTTCATCTTTGGTAACCCAAAGGCCGGAACGCCGCTCATGCAATCCGAGCCTCACTTGGGTTTAGCCTTGCCTATGAAAATTCTCCTGCGTGAAGCAAATGGCCGCGTCACCTTGCACCGCGATGATATTGCCGCCAGCGTGCGCAGCTACGGCGTAACCGACCAAGAGGCTAGGCTTGATAAAATTAGCGGTGCACTGGATGCCATCATCGCAGAAGCGGCTGGCAATTAAAGTTTTACCGCGTGGCCATTACAGCAAGTTGCAAGCGGCGTATCTCTTGAGAAATGGCGCGGCGGTTTAGCTGCATGTTAAACCACATCTTAAAGGCAATCTGTCCAGAGTTCGCCATGACAGCAATACAAGCCCAAATAATTTGCGAGCGTGTCTCTGTCGCTGTGAACATGTGATAAAGCGCATAAAATAAGATGGCGCACATCACAAAAATCGCGCCCCATGACATTATGCGCATCCCGCTGCCTTGGCCGCGCAAGCTCCCGAAGGCTGCTTTATAATAGCCGGTTTCATCAATGGCATCTGCGATATAATCCGCGTCATCCTCACTGAGTAAGGCTTTCATTTTTTCATCAAAGTCCATTTTCTTCTCCTTCTGTGGTCATATAAATTGATTTTAAATCTGCGCGGGCTTTAAACAGGCGGGATTTCACGGTGCCGAGTGGGATGCCTAATGCCGCAGCGATTTCTGTGCCCTTAAACCCGTCTTGATAAAATAATGTCAGCATGAGGCGGTCTGTCTCTGGCAATTGCGATAAAGCTTGGCGCAAAGCCAAATCATCATCGGACATCTCTGTTGCTTCCGCTGTGACAGCCCGCTCATGCTTACGCTGCTGAACCGCTTTATTGATATGATCTGCGGCGCGGCGACGAATGATGGTATAGGCCCAAGCCGAGAATTTTGATGGGTCCTCTAATTTGTGAATATCCCGCGCTATCGTCAAAGCGGCCTCTTGCAGAACATCCTGCGCCTGATCGGCGTGTCCAGTCAACCGGCGGGCCAGCCGCAAGAGACGCGGATGCCAACGGCGATAAAGTAAATCAAAGGCGCGCGGATCCCCCGCCGAAGCTTGCCCGACTTGGAATATATCCAAGGCCGCTTCCAAATCCTTATGTGCCTCAGCCTGTTTCACGGCGCTCCTCTTTGTGCCTTGTACCCTATAGTCAGCCCCAAACCAAAAAAGGTTCATTGGTCTGAAATTTGAATCCGGGAAATTTTGGGCCTGAAAAATTTTGCGCTTAACCGATAGTTCGCGTTGACCTCTTGTCCGGCAGGCCTATGTTGCGCCCGATTTTCACAGGACCTTTTGCTATGACCACTGCTCTTGAAACCGCGATTGAAGCCGCTTGGGATGACCGCGCCTCTCTCTCGCCAGAGACGACAGGCGAAGCCCGCGATGCCATCGAAACGGCGATTGCAGGTCTGGATAATGGGACATACCGCGTGGCCTCCAAAGCGGGGAACGGCGATTGGACCGTGCATCAATGGCTCAAAAAAGCCGTCTTGCTTGGTTTCCGCATTCATCCCAATGCTATGATGACAGGCGGCCCGCAAGACGGACATTTTTACGACAAAGTCCCATCCAAATTTGTAGGCTGGACCGAAGAAGATTTTGCGAAAGCCGCTTTCCGGGTCGTCCCGCCCGCCACTGTGCGCCGCGGCTCTTTCATCGCGCCGAATGCTGTTCTTATGCCGTCCTATGTGAATATTGGCGCGCATGTTGGCTCTGGGACGATGGTCGATACTTGGGCCACCGTTGGCTCTTGTGCGCAAATTGGCGAGAATGTGCATCTGTCAGGCGGCGTCGGTATTGGCGGCGTGTTAGAGCCGCTGCAAGCCAACCCAACCATCATCGAAGATAATTGTTTCATCGGCGCGCGTTCCGAAGTTGTTGAAGGTGTCATTGTCCGCGAAGGCGCGGTTCTCGCCATGGGTGTTTTCCTCTCTCAATCCACGAAAATTTATAACCGCACGACGGGCGAAATTCATTACGGCGAAGTGCCCGCCTATTCTGTTGTCGTGCCCGGCACCATGCCTGCCAAAGACGGTAGCCATAGCCTCGCCTGCGCCGTCATCGTGAAAACCGTCGATGCGAAGACACGCGCCAAAACAGGCGTCAATGAGCTGCTCAGAGATTAAGGCATAGCAGCAGGATTTTCGAGTCTTGAGGCCCGCTTTAAATTGAGGGTGGGCCTGAAATAAATCTATTCACCTGACGTCAAATCAAACTCTGCGATAAAATTCCGGCCTTCGCGAGAGAGTTTATATTCCATTTTAGACCCCGGCGTGATCGTAATAGACCACGTATTTGTCACGGAGGCATGCAGATCATTTTCGGCAAAAAGCGTTTTTGAAATTTCATCGACGGGAAAGACGGCCCGCGTTGCCGTTGAATTATCGTTGGTTGCCACGCCGCCATATCCAGTCACAGGATCTGGAGAGCCATCTTTAAGACTATGCGCATGTCGAAAATCGAGGCTCTGTCCTTCCTCCTGCAACTTCAATGTCCAGACACGGCTTTTATCAGGCCCCACAGCAAGCGGAAGCACCGTTGTCAAAGCATTTGGGCAAGTGACCGGTCCGAGCGTTAAAACTTCTTTGCGCCAATCCTCGTCTTGCGGGTCGGTACTTGTCACCTGACCCCGAACCACCTTCCCGCATAGGCTTTGTAAATGCGTCTGAAATTCTTTGAGTGACGTCTCCATATTGGGAGTTGAGCAAGCAGAAACGGCTAAAACCGCAGCCACAAGAAATAGTGCACGCATTATTTGAAACATAATCTAAGTTCCTAAGCCGTCAGGCGAATGTCGATGGCTTTACCTGAATAATTTTCAATTTTTTCTATCAATTGCCCCTGTTTAACAGGCTTGCTCAGAAAGTCATCCATGCCTGCCGCCAGACAGTCTTCACGATCATTTTTCAAAGCATGGCCCGTTAATGCGATGATAGGAATAGGTTTCAGACCCTGCTCTTTTTCAACAGCACGGATCGCTTGTGTCGCGCGGAAGCCGTCCATAACAGGCATTGAAACATCCATCAAAATGAGCGGGAATCGATCTATATTTTGCGTGAAGAGCTCGACGACTTCTTGCCCATTATTAGCAAAGACAGGCGAGAATTGCGTATCCGCCAACATGAGTTTGACGACTTCTTGATTCAGCGCGAAATCTTCGGCCACTAAAATTTCTTGCTTCGAAGGCTCATGGTTTATTTGTTCGGGTGCTTTTCTCTTTTCTTTCGCCCTACGATCAACAGGATTTGAGACAACTCGCACAATCGTATCGAATAAGCGGCGTTCTCGAACGGGTTTGACAAGATAGCTGTCAATGCCAATTCCCGCTAATTCAACTGTACTAACGGGCTGGTCGCAGGAGGAGAGCATAATAATTTGCGGAGCTATTATGGAGGGAGTCTGAGAAATTAACCGCGCAAAATCCTGACCGTTCATTCCTGGCATGAGGTAATCTAGTAATATCAAATCATAAGGCAGGTCCTTAGTTTGGGCGGCTTTGATTTTTGTAAGGGCTTCCACGCCGTCAATAGCCGTGTCCGGCTTTATGTCCCAAGCTTTTAATTGTTCTGTGAAAAGCTGTCGATTGACCTTTAAATCATCCACGATGAGGACACGGCGACCTTTCAAGAGACTGCTATCAAAAACTTCTACCTTCGCCTCATGGTCAATGGGCAAAGGTACACGGAAGCCAAAGGTGGATCCCTGATCTAATTCGGACTCAACTCGCATGCGCCCGCCCATCATCTCAATGATATGTTTGGAGATGGTCAGCCCAAGACCTGTGCCACCATAAACGCGGGTCGTCGACCCATCCGCTTGAGTGAACTTCTCAAAGATACGAGCCATTTTATCGGGCGAAATACCAATACCTGTATCTTTTACATTAAGAGTGCAAATTGCGATGTCGCGGCTCTGTTGAATATCAACGTCAATGGTGATGTGACCCGTTTCTGTAAATTTAACCGCATTGCCAATCAGGTTTGTAATGACCTGACGCACGCGCCCTCCATCACCGATGAAGTTTTTGGGCAAATCGGACGGATAATTAATGACTAATTCAAGCCCCTTTTCATGTGCTTGATTGCGTAGAAGTGACGTCACATCACTGATTGAGGATTTTAGATCAAATGGTACCGGGTCAATTTCAAAAGCCCCCGCTTCAATTTTAGAAAAGTCCAAAATATCATTGATAATCGTTAAGAGCGCTGATGCAGAATTATTGATAACCGACACAAATTCGAGCTGTCGGTCCGTGATCTCAGAATTCGTTAGAAGCTCCGCCATACCCAAGATACCATTCATAGGCGTGCGGATTTCGTGGCTCATATTGGCGAGAAATTCGGATTTCGCATGAGACGCTGCAATCGCTTCATCTTTAGCACGTTCTAATTCTGCGGCTTGTTGTCTCTGGGCGGTCACATCTTTGACAAAGGCTTCAAGGCATATCGGTTTGGCTTTCCCGTCTAGAATTATTTCGCCCGTCACTTCGGTCCAATGTTCTTCCAGCTTATCCGTGAGCCCTCGGCAAGTCACCTGAAACCGGTTTTGCGTATTCGGAGCATTTTTGAGGGCTTTTCTAAAGGCTTCGCGATCCTCAGGGTGCACACTCGCAATGATACCCTCTGCGTGAACCTTTCTGGAAATCTCCTCACCAAAGAAATCATAAAGAGATGCACTTATTGTATAAGTTTTTGTCGCCACATCTAAAGACCAATATCCCGCCTCCCCTAAGGACAGAGCCTTGTCGAGCAGTTTCTCTTTCTCAACGAGATCTGAAACATCATCAGCAATTGAAATGGTTTTACCGCAAGGCAAAGCTTTACGAACAAAGCGCTGAGTGGACCCATCCCCCAATGTCATCAGGCGCGAGTCTTCCGACTCGCCCGTCATATTGCGCTTTATTTGGTCTTTCGCGGACAGCTTTTGAACGTCTAACATTTCCGGCGTCAACAAGCCGTTCTTGAGCATCAATTCATGACATTTTGAGAGGGGGTCTCCCGGCACCAGCTCATACCGCTCAATATTTAGACTTTCATAAACAGAGTCTGAAATGAACAGATAGTTCATATCTTCGTCCAGAATACTCACACCAGATACGAGATTTTCGGCTAATATGCGCGCATAATTGATATCACCGATTTCGGCGGTCGTTATCTTATCTGCCTTATTATTCGGCATGTTTCTCCCTCGAACCTCAAAACCCACACCTGAGGCAACATTGTTGTTTTTTACACTTATCTAGAGTTAACGTTAATAAACCAAAAAAAAGGCCCACTGCACGAAGCAGGGGCCATAAAAGTCTTCGCAAAACAATCGGGGAGAGTGAATGCGGTATGAAGCGCGGCGCTGAAGGGGAGGACATTGCCGCGTTCGTGCTTAGTATATAGGGATATAAATCGAGATTAAGAACCCGCGCGCATGCAATAGAGCTATGCAAAAAAGCATAGAAACAGCCCTTATTTCAGCCAGCTATTCATTTTCAGGTCATAAATCGGCCAATAATTAGGATTTCGGCCAATCTCGCGTCACATTTGTTAGAAATTCGCGAAAGACTTTAGCCCGCATGGAACCTCGCAATTCAGTTGGATACACAAAATGAAGCGCAAAGGTTTCACCGCGGACGGTTGGAAGCACCCGAACAAGGCGTTTTGACAAAACCGTCATATAATCGGGTATCCCGACAATTCCAATGCCAGCTTCTGCCGCTCGCATAATTCCGTGTAGGTTGTTCACGACCAAAGCAGGCTTTCGGGGAGCTTCCTTCTCTCCACGTCCAACACTCAATACCCAATTCGCACTATGTAGGTTTTTCGGTATCAAATCTCCAAACGCCACAATTTTGTGGTTATCAAGATCTTTGGCAGATGTTGGTGCGCCGTAGTCAGATAAGTATTTATGACTCGCATAGAGTGATTGGGTGATTTGTCCCAATTTTCGTTCAATGACATCGCCTTGCGTCGAGGGCCAGGGACGCAGCGCACAATCCACATCAAAGGCCGATAAATCATGCTCCGCATCTTCTAAGATAAGCTGAACATCAATATCGGGATAGGTTTTAAGAAACTCTGGTAAAACAGAGGGCAGCCAATTTGACCCAAGAGAAATAGGCGTGGAAACGCGTAAGACGCCCTGCGGTTTTTGGCGCGAGTCGATGACATGACTTTGAACCCGGGCAATCCTTACAGCAACATCATCCGCCGTTTGGTAGAGGATTTGCCCTTGCTCCGTCAGAGTTAGCCCGCGCGCATGCCGATGGAAAAGCGGCATCTCGAGAGAGTCTTCTAGCGCCGTAATTTGACGAGACACCGCCGATTGGGAAATTTTAAGCTTGTCAGCTGCCGCCGTCAGAGACCCTGTCTGCGCCGCTGCGTGAAAAGTTTTTAGTTTATCCCAATCGAGGGAGTGGGGCATATTACTCTGCCGCCTGAGCGGCGAGCTCAGCCGCTTGCTCAGTCAAATAGCGTTCAGCTTCCAGCGCGCCCATACAGCCCAGCCCCGCCGCTGTCACAGCTTGGCGCCAAAGTTCATCCGAGACATCACCAGCGGCAAAGACGCCCGGCACATTGGTTGCCGTACTATCGGGCGCTGTCGTAACATAGCCGCCGTCATTCATCGCAACATGGCCTTTGAAAATATCGGTCGATGGCTTGTGACCAATCGCGATGAATACCCCGTGGGTTTCGCGGTCATAAACTTCTCCGGTTTTGGCATGTTTCAGGCGCACACCTGTCACGCCAAGCGGCTGCTCATCGCCTAAAATCTCTTCCAATGTCGTATCCCAGAGGATTTCCACTTTCGGATTATCAAAGAGACGCTTTTGCAAAATTTTCTCAGCCCGCAGCGTATCTCGGCGATGCACGAGGGTAACGCGCGAGGCAAAATTCGTCAAAAACAAAGCTTCTTCGACGGCTGTATTACCGCCGCCAACAACGACAACTTCGCGGTCGCGGTAAAAGAACCCGTCGCAAGTGGCGCAGGCCGAGACACCAAAGCCTTGAAATTTATCCTCAGAAGGTAGGCCCAACCATTTCGCCTGAGCGCCTGTCGCAATGATGACCGCATCGGCTGTGTAGGTCGTGCCGCTCTCTGAGTTCATAACGAAAGGTTTGCCAGAAAAATCCACATCTGTGATAATATCATCATGGAAGGCGGTGCCAAATTTCAACGCATGTTCTTTGAATTTATCCATCAAATCAGGGCCCATAATTTCAGGGAATCCCGGATAATTCTCAACATCCGTCGTGATGGTCAGCTGCCCGCCGGGTTGCATTCCCGCAACAATCCCGGGCTCTAACATAGCGCGCGCTGCATAGACAGCGGCGGTATAACCCGCTGGGCCAGAGCCGATGATAAGGACGCGGTGATGAATGGTTTCACTCATGAGAGACTCATTTCAAAATTTTAGGCAGTTAAGTTTCAAAGGCAATGTAGGGCGGCGGCGACAGTGTCGCAACGACTCAAATGAGCGTAAGTGTGGAAATTTATTATGAGCCCACATTCAAGTTGAGGTCACTTTGGAGGCCTTTATCAAGACGAGCAACAAAGCCTTCAATGACTGCGCGGAAATTGGCTTGTGTCGGAACGGAAATATGGTTGCCATCTGGAAATTCAACATAGTTTACATCGCGGCCCGCCGATGTTAAGTTCTTGGCTAATTTCTGGCTGAGTTCGACAGGAAGCGTCTTATCTTTTGCCGCGCCGAGAATCAGGATGGGAGCGTCCACGCCTTTCAGCGTCTGGGTCATATCATAGGCACTCAAGCTCTCCGCCACCTGCGGCCGGACGAATAATTTAGCGTACCACGGCACGACGGCCTCAGACACATCTTCAGCATTTGTGGCGGTGGTCTCCAATATGATTCCATCAACGCGCCTGAAATGCTGGACCATATCCGCGCAAACAAAACCTCCCAGAGAATGTCCCCATAAAATCAAAGGTCGGCGGGCGCCTAAATCTGATTTCACATAATTGGCAATCATGCGGTTGGCGTCCCGCAAACTCTGCGCATCGGCCCGTCCTGAACTTTCACCATATCCTGGGTAATCAAACATAAGCACATCTGCGAAAGGAATGATTTTCTGCGCATAGAGCGCGCCAGATTCGTAGCGGTCAGACGCATTCCCCCCGCAATGGACGACCAAAGGGCGTGTAGTCTCTGGGCGCTCCACACGCGTTATAGCCAAATGCTCCTGAGGCGATTTCAAAATATCATGGATGACCCGTGATTTCACAAACTCGTCTGAGCGGATATGATGCTTCGCTTTTTGACTATCTGCCCAGACATCAATGACAATATCCGTGGGTTCAGAAAATATGTTCTCATAGCGCATTTGGGATGTCCGCACCGCATTTGGGTCGCCAAATTGTCCCGGCTGAAAGACAAAGCTCTCATCAATCGTCAAGGTCTGACACGCGCTCATCAGGAACGGGAGGCATATCAAACCAATCTTGCGAAGCCCCTTAAACATTTACGCCGCTTGCTTTTTCATAATGAACCCAAAGCTGCTGCGCGATACGGGCTGTCTCATTCAAAGGCACATAATCTGTACCGCCCAACTCCCCGTCATAAAGCGTAACATGGCAGCGGGCTTCTAAAGCCTCATAAAGCCTTTGAAATTTCCCAGCCTTGCCAGCCATGGGCAAACGATAGACTGGCTTCCCTGTCGCGCAAGCTTCTGTCAGCATATTGGTGCTGTCTTCTGTCACAAGGATCATCTCCGCCCCGCCAAGAAAAGCGAAATAGGGATTAGGCCCCTCCCCATCATGAAACCACACAGAATCATGATCAGAGGCCAAGCGTTTCCACTCTAACGCCGCAAAATCTGGCGTGCGGCGCGACGTCGTAATCAGCAGAGACTGTCCCGTCGCCAGCAAGTCCTCCGCCGCTTTCATATGCGCCGCATGAGAGGTCTTATCTAATTTATGCGTCTTTGAATCACCGCCAATCATAAAGGCCGCGCGCGGCATGGAGAGTTTGGAGAGACCTTCCGCAAAGCTCAAAGTTTCGCCAATAATTTTAGTCTGGGTCACGCGGTTAGGCGAGCCAATCATGGTCTCAACATTCGCGCCCTTTAAATCATCATGTTCTGGCGCAATGATCAAATCAAAAACTTGAGGATCCACACGCGGGTCTTGAACATAAGCGGTAAAAACGGACGGACGCATGCGTTTTAAATGCATGAGCGGCGCAATCGCCTGACGCCCGCATCCAATCGCGATGTCGCAGTCCGGTAAGTCAAATTTGGCAAGTCGTAATTGCGCCTTAGGCGGCAAAGCCCCTAATGCGCTCCCGTGTTCAACATGATAAGTTTGAAGCCGCAATGAACGCAGCGCCGCGCAGCGCTCCGCCAAACCTAAGGCTTGGTTTTCAATCCCGCGGCGACCATCGGAGAGGATGAGACACCGAAGCGGCTCAGCTTCACCCTGATTGGACATTAGGAATAGGTGACCTCTAGGATTTCATAGCCTTTGGACCCGCCCGGCGCGATAACTTCAAACACATCGCCAACTTCTTTGGTAATCATTGCCCGCGCGATAGGCGAAGTCACAGAAATCTTGCCATCCTTCACACTCGCTTCGTCTTCTCCAACGATTTGATAAGTACTTTCCTCATCCGTATCTTCATTGACGATCTTCACCTTTGCGCCAAAACGCACGACATCGCCGGACATGGTTGAGGGATCAATGACCTGCGCTAAAGCCAATTTAGACTCGAGCTCTTGGATGCGGCCTTCAATAAAGCCCTGCTTTTCCTTGGCGGCATGATATTCCGCATTTTCGGAAAGATCGCCGTGATCACGGGCAACCGAAATCGCATTAATGATTTCAGGCCGTTCCACCGTTTTCAGATGTTTTAGCTCTGTTTCCAGCGCGGCATGGCCCTGAACAGTCATAGGAAATTTTTGCATGGCGAAATGGTCTTCCAGTCAAATTTACAAGCCGCTAGCAGATAGGGGCAAAAACACACTCGTCAAGGTAAAAATGTTGTCGCTAAGGGACTTAAGACTAAACTTCTGTCTAAAATGACACCGTTTATACAGGCTGATGTCATCTAAGCTGAGGTAATACGTCAACATATCAATATTCATTTTATTATCGTTTTTCGATAATACTTCTGGACAAATACGTTTAAATGTTTTATTGATAAACAATAAGGCCGACGAACAACCCCTTCCGAATGCCTTATCCCGCTTCCGATCCCAGCGTGCCAGCTGGGACGGTTGCGGTGTCAGACCGCTAGGAGTTTTTCATTGGGAAAAACAGGCGAAAAAAAGGAGAGCTGACATGACAACACGTAAAACCCTTAAAATATTTGCTATCACAGCCGCCGCTCTAAGCTGCGCCATATCGCCAGCCGCTTTTGCGGCCTCCAGCAACGATGTCAGCATTCAAATTGATACGCGCTACCTCGAAACAGATTGGGGCGTAAAAAAAGTCTATGACACCCTATCCAATAAAGCAGAAAGAGCTTGCGACTCAGGAGGCTCTCGAGATTTATCGTCTCTAATATATGAAAAAGATTGCATGTCGGATTTGCTAGATGACTTCATCAAAAGTGCCGATATTGATACCCTCACAAACTATCATGTGATCATGACGAAATAAGGCTTACAATTTTTCGAATTTTGAAGCTCGCCGCGAGGTGGGCTTTTTTTATGATAACAGGAAATAACAGGCGCCAAATAAAAAGGCAGCAGGGGTGCCACCCTGCTGCCGGAATGTCTAAGTCAATCGAAAGGAGACGAAAATCCAAAGACATCGTAAAGTTACGAGGTTTCAAGGGGAAGTGTCAAGCACAGGATGCGGCCAGACTTCTCCTGTCTGGCGCAGCCACCTCACCCAGCCGCGATGCTCTGCAAACTCTCCACCTCATAATCCCCTTGGTCTAGCGCCTTGATGGATTCCACTGTGGCCCGCGCGGCGGCGGCTGTGGTGAAATAGGGCACTTTTTGCGTCAGCGCTGTTCGGCGCAGTGAGAAACTATCTTTAAGGCTTTGCTTGCCGCTTGTCGTATTGATGACGAGGGAAATCTCATCATTTTTCATCATATCGACAATATGCGGGCGGCCTTCATGGACCTTGCGGACATATTCGACTTCGACGTCGTGCTCGCGCAAATATTTCGTTGTGCCGCCTGTCGCGACGATTGAAAAGCCGAGGCCGATGAGGTCTTTCGCCAAATCAACCATGCCCGCTTTGTGGTCTTCACGCACCGAGATAAAGGCTTTGCCCGATTGCGGCAGGGTCACGCCGCCGCCGAGTTGGCTCTTGGCAAAGGCCATGCCGAAACTATCGGCCAGACCCATGACCTCGCCTGTGGAGCGCATTTCCGGCCCGAGCACCGTGTCCACACCCGGGAAACGGGCGAAGGGGAAGACGGCTTCTTTGACCGCGATATATTTTTGCGGGCGCAGGTTCAGATCAAATTCGGAGAGCTTGACGCCCGCCATAACTTTCGCCGCAATATTAGCAACCGGCAGACCAATGGCTTTGGCAACAAATGGTACCGTCCGAGAGGCACGCGGGTTGACCTCGATGAGATAAACCACGCCATCTTTGACCGCGAATTGCGTATTCATCAGACCGATAACGCCGAGTTCTAAGGCAAGGGCTTCGGCTTGACGGCCGAGCTCTGCGACAATCTCATCTGACAAAGTATAAGGCGGCAAAGAACAGGCGCTATCACCTGAATGGACGCCCGCTTCTTCAATATGTTCCATAATGCCCGCGACAAAGACTTGCTCGCCGTCGCAAATGACATCGACATCGACTTCCACCGCGTCGCGCAAATATTGGTCAATGAGAAGTGGGGATTTGCCAGAGACCTTCACGGCTTCTGTAATATAGCGCTTTAGCTCTGCATCAGAATCGACAATTTCCATCCCGCGTCCGCCGAGGACATTAGACGGGCGAAGGACAAGCGGATAACCGACAATATCGGCTGCCGCCTGCGCTTCTTTGGCATTACGCGCAATCGCATTATTTGGCTGTTTGAGGCCCAATGTATCAACAAGGTCTTTGAACCGCTCGCGGTCTTCGGCGCGGTCCAGCGCGTCGCGCTTTGTGCCCAATAGAGGAATACCATTGGCCTCGAGCGCTTCGGCGAGTTTCAACGGTGTCTGACCGCCAAATTGCACGATAACACCGAGGAGTTCACCAGAGGCCATTTCGCCTTGGATAAGTTCCAAAACATCTTCTTCCGTCAAAGGCTCGAAATAAAGACGGTCAGAGGTATCGTAATCCGTCGAGACAGTTTCGGGGTTACAATTGACCATGATGGATTCAATATCGAGTTCCGCCATGGCGTAGGCCGCGTGACAACAGCAATAATCAAATTCAATACCTTGGCCGATGCGATTAGGTCCGCCGCCGAGGATAACAACCTTCTTGCGGTCAGACACACGGGCTTCATTTTGCACATCGCCGCCAAAGCTCGGCATCTCATAAGTCGAGTACATATAAGGGGTTTTGGCTGCAAACTCTGCCGCGCAAGTATCCACCCGCTTATAGACAGGGCGCACGCCTGCCTTGTGACGGGTCTTACGAACAGCGCTTTCAGATTTACCTGTCAATTGACCAATCCGAACATCGGAAAACCCTTCCGATTTAATTGCGCGCCATGTCTGGGCATCTTTTGGCAATCCATTTTTGGACAACCAATTCTCCGCTTTAATCAGCGTCTCAATCTGGCGCAGGAACCACGGATCAAATTTCGTATATTGCTGAACTTTCTCAACGGTAAATCCTGCGCGGAAGGCTTGCGCGATGACTAAAATACGATCTGGCGCTTGGATAGAGAGGCGCGATTTAAGCGCAGAAGAGATTTCATCTGGGTCGGTTAGGCCCAAATCAATCGGGTCTAGGCCAACGAGGTCAGTTTCCAAAGAGCGCAGCGCTTTTTGCAGTGATTCCGTGAATGTCCGCCCAATCGCCATAGCTTCGCCAACAGAGCGCATAGCGGTTGTAAGGACCGCTTCACTGCCTGGGAATTTCTCAAAGGCAAAGCGCGGAATTTTTGTGACCACATAATCAATGGTCGGCTCAAAGGCTGCAGGCGTCGCGCCTGTAATATCATTATCCAGCTCATCCAGCGTATAACCAACCGCGAGCTTTGCTGCGATCTTGGCAATCGGAAATCCTGTCGCTTTTGATGCGAGAGCCGACGAGCGGGACACGCGCGGGTTCATCTCAATGACGACCATACGGCCATCTTTCGGGTTCACACCGAACTGAACATTAGAGCCGCCGGTCTCAACGCCAATTTCGCGAAGCACAGCAATAGAGGCATCGCGCATGATTTGATATTCTTTATCCGTAAGGGTCAGCGCAGGCGCCACCGTAATAGAATCGCCCGTATGCACGCCCATCGGGTCAATATTTTCAATGGCGCAGATGATGATGCAATTATCCGCTTTGTCACGGACCACTTCCATCTCATATTCTTTCCACCCCAATAAGCTCTCATCGACAAGCACTTCATTGGTCGGAGAGGCCGAAAGTCCAGAGCGGACAATTTCTTCAAACTCTTGTTGGTTATAGGCCACGCCGCCGCCTGTGCCGCCCATGGTAAAGGCAGGGCGAATAATCGCCGGCAGTCCCGTTTCAGGCAGTTTGCGGACAGCTTCTGCCACGCCTTCGGCGATATTGACGTCGCCATTTTCATTCACAGGCGCCGTGATAATGGTCGCGCGCGGGTTTTCTAACCCAATCTTCGTCATGGCCGCGGCGAAACGTTCCCGCGATTCTGCTTTATCGATAACATCGGCTTTAGCCCCAATCATCTCGACACCATGTTTCTCGAGCGCGCCCATTTGCTCAAGCGCCAGCGCCGTATTCAAAGCTGTCTGTCCGCCCATGGTCGGCAGCAGCGCATCTGGCTTTTCAATCGCGATAATCTTTTCAACGATTTCGGGGGTAATAGGCTCGACATAGGTCGCGTCCGCCATGCCCGGGTCTGTCATAATTGTCGCTGGATTAGAGTTGACCAGAATAACGCGATACCCCTCATCTCGAAGCGCTTTACAGGCCTGAACCCCCGAGTAATCAAACTCACAGGCTTGGCCAATAATGATTGGGCCTGCTCCGATAATCAGGATGGAGTTAATGTCAGTACGTCTAGGCATGGAATCAACCCATTTTCTCGCGGAAAAGCAAATTGCCTCGCCATAATGAAGTCGGCCTTTCGGCGCAAGCATTCAAGCCGTTGAAAATGCGGTAAAGATGGGGAAAAACTGATTTTTCCTTAAGAGATGACAAAGGGTTGGAGGTTTCGGGTTGGACATCGCCGAAGCAAACGCTAATCTACCCCAAAGGAAGAGGCCAAATCATGGTATATCGCAGACAATATGGGTCGCGCACCCCCGTCCGCCGCACGACGAACGGAATGACTCAACTTGGCGGAGGGCGGCGGCTCCGTCGCCGCGGCGGCTTTCGGTGGCAGATTATGCTGCTGTTCGCTATTGGCGCAGGTGTTTATTACATGATGAACCAAGAAACCGTGCCGCTGACAGGCCGGAAACAACTGCGCACAATGGAACATTCTCAAGAGATGGCGCTTGGTCTTCAATCCTATCAGCAAATTTTGAGCGATTCGCGTGTTGTCTCGCCGGATGAGCCAGTTGTGCAAGCCGTCCAACAAATTGGAGAGAGGTTGAAACGCGCCGCGGCGCCTGAAGATCCCGGCTTTGAATGGGCCTTTAATGTTATCGACAGCGACCAAGCCAATGCCTTCGCTTTGCCAGGCGGCTATACGGCTATCTACACAGGCCTTATCCCGATTGCGGAAAATGAAAATGGGATTGCCGTGATCATGGGCCATGAAATTGGTCACGCCCTCGCCCATCACGGCGCAGAGCGTATGGCGCAACAAAATATGCAGCGCATTGTCGGCGCAGGTGTCTCGCTTGGCGCGGGCGGAATGGATATTGGCGCGCAGCGAGCCGTCATGGGCGTTTTTGGCGGCGTAAGCCAATATGGCTATGCCCTGCCCTTCTCTCGCAAACATGAAAGCGAAGCCGATTATATTGGCTTGGTTCTTGTGGCGCGCGCCTGTTATGATCCCCGTGAAGCGCCGCGTCTCTGGGAACGCATGGGAGCAGATGCTGGCGCCACCCCGCCAG
>CAYWSI010000030.1:0-15944 GCA_964460585.1 uncultured Algimonas sp. | reverse complement strand
CGACTCTGAGGACACGGTCAGTAGGCTTGAGAGACAAAGCCCCTTAGAATAAATACAAGGCATGGTCCCGTAGCTCAGTCGGATAGAGCATCAGATTCCTAATCTGGAGGCCGGTGGTTCGAATCCACCCGGGATCGCCATTACCTCCGCTTGAGCCTCGGTAACATACGCATCAAAATCTCGTCTTTCTCGACAAAATGATGTTTGAGCGCCGCCCCGACATGGAGGACAAAGAGCAAGAGGATGAGCTTTGCGCCGATTTCGTGCAAGGTTTTCAGGCGAGCTTCAGCGGCTTTCGAAGCGCTAATCCCCGGCATGTCAGGCAGTGGAATGAGGTAAAATATCTGGTTCTCAACGGGCAGCGTCGAGGCCGATACCATGGCCCATCCCATGAGCGGCACGCCAATCATCAAAACATAAAATCCGATATGGGTGAGTTTCGCACCCGCTTTCTCCCAAGTTTTCATACCGTCTGGGAGCGGAGGCGCTTTATGGGTCAACCGCCACATCAAACGAAAAATGGAGAGGAGTAAAACGACAATACCAAAGCTCTTATGCCATTGGTAAATTGTGAAGCGTTGCGGCACCCACTCCTGCGTCATTAAAAAGCCAACCGCGATGAGGCTAAGGATAAGAGCCGCGAGCGTCCAATGTAGGATGCGCGCGACCTTAGAATATGAAGAGGTATCTGGTCTGTCAGACGACAAATTACTCGGCCTTTTGGAACTCAACCTCGATCATGATATCAACATCGGCGCCAACAGGCATATATTTATCTACCCCAAAGTCCGCGCGCTTGAGCTTGCCCGTTGCAGAGACGCCGAACATATCAACGCCAGAGCTGAAATGTTTGCCGACCTTATTAACCTTGCCCGTCAGGGTGAAAGGCTTGGTCACATCTTTAATGGTGAGCTCACCCGTGATTGTACCGTAACCATCACTGATTTGGGTAATGTCGGTGGAGACAAATGTGATGTCAGGATAATTCGCTGAATCGAAAAAGCCTTCTGATTTCAGATGATCATCAAATCTAGGCACACCTGAATCAATATCAGCTGTTGGGAGGCGAACGGTCAGGGTCGAATTTTCAGGATTTTCCTGATCAAACACAACTGTTGCATCCGTTGTACCCCAGCGCAGAATTGGATTTGAGAAGCCCTGATGATCATATTTAAAGGCAACATAGGCGTGGCCTTGCTCGGATTTATAGGTTCCCGCTGGCAGGGCGGACATATCTGCGCCGCGTTTTTCAACTTCACCTGCAACCTGTGTTGTGACTTTGGCAACCGTCTTAGCCGCCTCGGCTGTTTTAGTTTGCGCCGTCTCTGTGGCGGCAGAACAAGCGACGAGCATGGAAGCCGCTGCCAATAATGCGATAGTACGAATAGTCATGAAAAACTCCTTATATGTCTTTTCGACAGAATTACTGCCCATAGGGATGACTCACTTATTCCTCGCAATCAAGCCCCCGCCGCTAAGCTCACAGTCTTTTGTTTAAAGGCGGTCCAATCATCCGCCTCTGCGATAGGCTGCCATATCTGTCCAATCTCTTCATAAAGCAGGGAATTTGGCATGTCTGTTTTAGGTCGTTCAGCGACGACATCAAAAGCTTTCAGACGGGCGGTCCATTCCGCATCATAAGTTCCAATTTGGTCTTTTGAGCTTCGGCTCGCCCCGCCTTGCCAATCATGCCAAAATTCTGGCCATGGTACTTGGCTGTCTTTGAGATAGATAAATAAGGCGCGGGCGAAAGCTGAATCCGTCTCTTCATCTTTTGACGCAATCCCTAACCTGCGAAACACATGGCGGTTCAAGGCGCTTTGGTAGCGCGGCGCAAAATCATTCAGGCTGTCTATCAAGAGCGCATCTTCGCAAATCAAAGAGAGAGACTGTGCTAATTGCGCGAGGTTCCAAGACATGGCTTCGGGCTGACGGCCAAAGGCATAAAGCCCGTTATAATCAAAATAAGCGGCCGTATATCCGGGGTCGAGCGTAGGCAGAAAACGGTAAGGCCCGTAATCAAAACTCTCCCCCGTGATATTCATATTATCCGTATTCATCACGCCGTGGACGAAACCTGCAGCCATCCAGCTCGCAACTGTGTCGGCGCTTGCGCTAACAACGCGGTCAAACATCTCTTCTGGCCTCGTCGTGTCTGGATAAAAATGCCGGATGCAATACTCACAAAGCCGCGCCAACCCCTCAAGATTTCCAAAAAAGGCCTGACGTTGAAATGTGCCGAACCGAATATGGCTATGCGACAATCTCGTTAGAACAGCCGCCCGTGTTGGCGAAGGCTCATCATGGCGCGTTAGCGCTTCATCCGTCTCAATCAAAGCAAAAGCCCGGCTCGTATTCACGCCCAGGCTCTTCAAATAACGCGCTGCCAAGACCTCCCTCACCCCGCCGAGCAGCGTCAAGCGGCCATCGCCTCGCCGAGAATAAGGCGTGGTGCCAGAGCCTTTGGTTCCCAAATCTAAGAGCTTTCCACCTGCCTCACATTGCGCGAATAAAAATCCGCGGCCATCGCCAATGTCGGGATTATACTGGCGAAATTGATGCCCATGATATCTAAGGGCCAATGGCTCACTCAGACTGCCGTCCAAAGGATCAAACCGCAGAAAATGCGAGACGACTTGCTCAGGCGACAAATCCAAGCCGATAGTCTTTGCTAATTCCGCGTCAAAATATCTGACGCCGACAAGATTAAAATCAGCGGGACGAACGGGGTCGAAAAACTTATCCCCCAAAGCCTCTATGGTTTTGGAACCTTGGAACTTATCCACGAAGCGGCTGGGGTTTTGGGAAATGCTGCCGGATGACATCTGCCGCGTCCAAAGGAATGGACTTGGCCTTTGGGAAAGCCTTTGCAAAATTTAGAAATCCATGCGGCATGGCCTTTTCATGGTGATAGGTCACATCACATCCGTGACGTGACAGCTTATCTGCATAAAGTTTTCCTTCATCCCGCAGCGGGTCGAGTCCTGCGGTTAAAACGAAGGCAGGCGGAAGGCCTTTTAAATCTTGCTCCAACAAGGGCGACAGCCGTGTCTCTGTCGCATCTGCGCCGGCGACATAATGCTCATCAATAAATTTCAACGCCATAAATCCAAGTTGTAGCCAGTCTTGCGGGCCCGGTTTTGGGGGCTTAAATTCAAGGAGCTGCATGAGCGGATATAGCAAAATTTGGCTCTTGAGTTGCGCGCGATATTTCTGTCCTAAATAAGCCGCCATATTTCCGCCCGCACTATCCCCGCCTACCGCAATATTGTTAGGATCAATGCCATGTTCTTCTAGACCTTTTCCGTCCAAAGCCCATTGTAACACGGTCTCGCAATCCTCTGGCCCAGCGGGGTATGGATGCGCGGGCGCAAGGCGGTAATCGACGGATAAAACGCGGCAAACCGCTCCATTTGCGAGGCGGCGCGTTATCCCTTCATGGGTTTCAACATCACAGGTCACAAAGCCGCCGCCGTGAAAGTAAATCAAGCAAGGACCGCTGGGCTCATCCGCGCCAAATGGCACAAAGAGGCGGCAAGGAATGGCAGCTTCCCCCTCGCCCACATTGAAATTTACGGTTCGGTCCATCCGCGGGCCCGGCGTGTCAAATTGATTGGTAACGCGGCGGAAACTTTCTTGGAAAGAGTTGATGTGATCCGGCTCAAATTTGAATTTCGCAAGCTGCTGCTCGAAAAATGACGGCTTATCCTCATCTGTGGAGGCGCTGTCTTTTTTTCGTTTCTTCAAACGCTCTATAAAATTATCGGCCATCAAATATCTCCGGCATAAAGCGGGGCTGGATCATATTGCATAGCGCCCTCCAAGACCTCAGCCACCTTATAATTGGTGTCGTAATCCAGAAAATCCACCCCTATCCAGAAAGATTTGTTCTTCTGGTGTAGTCTCCCGTCCCAGAATGACGTTACGATGGGGAAAACGTCCGAATTTCACAATAATGTCGTGGTGCGTTTTCGCAGCTCTCAGCGTGCCCTCATCCTGCAGGCGCGCATCTGATAATCTGACGCATTCCTCTTGGTCAGCCAACAGCTCGCTATGCATATAGGGCATATAGGCAAAGGGTCTTTGCGCTTGCGTCAGATGGATATCAGACTTTCGATCTACCATTCGCTTAGCCGTACGTAGCGCAAATTTATCCCAAGCAAATGCCGCAGGGGTTTCTCGATACATATTTCGAGGAAATTGGTCGAGCGCAATAATTAACGCCAAATGCGCTTCCGGGGTTAAAGTTTCCCAATGATGTGGGGAATTTTTTTCGGCCTGTTGTGCCGCAAGAAAAATAGCGGTTTGCTCAAATTCCAATCTGATTGTCGCATCAAAAGCATCAGTAGATTTGAACCAATATTTTGCGGCGCGTTCGGAAAACCAGAACTTTAGAATATCCTCCGGGCCTTTCAACTTAAAGCCTCACAGACCCTTCAAGGATAGCAGCATATATCTCTGGCGTAATGGGTTGAAATGCTTCCGTTTTTGGATCCGCATAATAGAGCGGATCAGAAATATTAGCGGGGTCAAACCCAGCCTTGACCAAATTTGTTTTCTTAAATTTAAATGTGCTCGTCGTGTCACTTTCTTTCGACAAACGTAGGAAGACAGGCCGCGCATAATGCGGCAACTCTCGTTCTACATGCGCTTTTAGTTCCGCGAGATCAGGCGCCTCTTCGGCGACAATGGCGGCCATACCTGCACGTCCGTCATAGCCTTTGACCTCAACGCCATAGACATTAGCTTGCGTCACACCTGAGAAGACTGATAAAACACCCGCTACTTCATTCGTCGACACATTTTCAGCTTTCCAACGATATGTGTCACCAACCCTGTCGATGAAGTAGAAAAACCCATCTTCATCTCGTGACATCAAATCACCCGTCCGGAACCATGCGTCGCCTTTTTTAAACACATCGCGTAAGATTTTCTTTTGAGTGGCTTCTTTCGTACCATAGCCTTCAAAGCGGAACCGCGGGTCATCTTGACGAATTTCACCAATCATTTCGCCCGGCACATTTGCGTCTTCACGAATACAAAACCCGTCTGCGCCGCGTGGATTTTCATTCGTGTCGACATCAAACCGCACAATATCAATATTGAATTTCCAAGAGAGATAAGACGGAACGCGGCCAACTGCGCCTATCGGTCCGTCAACATTTATTAGGCTAACATTGCCCTCTGTCGCACCATAAAATTCAATGACATGGGGAATATCAAATCGAGAGACAAAACTCTCCCAAACTTCAGGGCGCAATCCATTACCGATGATCCAGCTGATTTTATGTTTCCGTTCATTCTCCGAGTGAGGTTGGGACAATAAAAAACGGCAAAGCTCCCCCACATAGGTGAACATGGTTGCGCCGTATTTTACGGCATCATCCCAAAATCTCGACGCTGAGAATTTCGGAATAATAATCACGGCACCGCCATTTGTGAGCATGGCGCCGCACCCCACCAATCCGCCCGTCGCATGATACATCGGCAGGACCATCATCATACGATCACTAGCCTTCGCTTTTGCGCCTGCGCCGATACCGCGTAGATAATTTTGCGCGCGCACATGCGTAATCTTCGCCGCCTTGGGGAGTCCCGTCGTGCCTGATGTAAACATCTTCATGGCTTGGCCGCCCGCTGTCAGCCCTTCTCGTTCTGATTTGTTAGGTCGGTCGGGTCGGAGGTCATGTATAGCTACGTCAAAACTCTCATAGCCTTTGACCTCGCCAAAAGCCGCCCAAACTTTCGGGTCGCCCTCAACTTGGTCTTTTGTTGCTTCCCATTGTTCTGCCATTTCAACATCGAGGATGACATGGGCGACGTCGGAAATATTCACACAATGGGCAAGAGCTTTGCCCGACAGCTGATAATTCAGCAGCGCGGGAATAATGCCCAATTTCGACAAGCCGAACCACAGGGCCACATATTCAATACGGTTGCGGGCAAAGACGGCCACACAATCGCCTTGCGAGAGCTTTTCTTCTTTGGCCCAAGCCGCAACGCGGTTGGCATAGGTTTCCATGTCATCATAGGTCCATTGCTTCTCACCTTCGATAAAGGCGATATTCTGGCCATAGGCATCGACCCGCATTTCAAGCTCATCAGCGATGAGGCGGTTTGAATTCGCATCAACGGATTTTACCGCACGCAACATGCGCCACATAGCGCCGATATATTTCGTCTCGCGAGTGAAAGAAAAGCTCATGATAACAACCGTTAGAATTATGTGTCTTTATACGACAATGACACTAATGCGGATGCTGAAAAAGAAAACCCTATTTGCGAGATAGGCTGCAAATAGGGCTAAGTTATCTAACTAACATGTCTAGCGTGAGGGAAATCACTTGGAGGCTAGACGTGGGAACATGGGATGCCTCCCAGAGTTCTTCCTTCACCTTGCAATTCGCGTGCCAAGCATATTGAACTTAATTTTTAGCCTTTCACGTGAATTTTGGGATGAAATGCGCTGAAACGGGGCAAGCCTGTCCCAAATCAGAACGGGGTGCCTTTCGAAAAGAGCTGGGGATCAAACAAAAAATCCTGTTTGCAGTTTTGGCTGCAAACAGGATTGAGTATCAACTAACGCGCTTAGTTCGATGGGAGTAATATCGAGACTAAACGTGGGAACATGGGACAAGCCCGATATTCTTATTTCTCCTTGCAACACACGTGCCAAGATTAATCAAGTCTTTTATTTCTCGTGGCGCGTGTAAAATCGTTCATTTTTAAGCAAACCGCGCCCAAAACCACGCAAAATCATTAAATTTAGCGCGGATAACCATACTCGCCTGATTGTAAACATGTCCCATCGGGCTGCTTTGAAGTGCCTGTAGGACAGGGCGTCGCCTCAATCCCATTTCGGATTTCCGGGACTCCAGATGATTGTGGATGCGTCTGCCCTCCAGCTGAAAAGCCTTGCGGACGAACCTGTCCTGTCGCAGCCAATCGGAAGCCTTCAATATAATTCGGCGGCAAATAAATCGGCGCCTCACCGCCCTGCGCATCTAGTGCGACAAGGGTCAATCCATCGAAACGCGCCGCATCCAAGCGTGCATTAGGGATAAAAACGGTCAATTTATCCTCGCGCGCACAATCCACAGAGTGAGATGTCACAACACTGCGCCCACCATGGCCCGTATTCGGGAAAAAATTTAGTTTCCGCTTATTCCCATTCGGAGAAATCCGGCGGCGCTGCGGAGATTTTTTCGCCCGATTTGACCGCGAGCTCGACGTATTACTTCGCGACTCATTCCGGCGGCTTTCGCTCCTATTCGTCGAGTTTCTACGTGTTTCGGAACGCTGCGTGTCACTACGGCGCGGTTGTGAGCGGCGCGTCTCACGACGGTTTGATTGCGTTTGCGCAGATGGTGCTGCGGAAGCCGGAGCTGTTACTGGTTGAGCCGCAGGCTGGTTGGCGGCAGGTACAACGCCAACACGCGGCTGCGCATTAAAAGATGACCTAATAGCTGAGTTCCGAGGATTTCTTCTGACATCGGCGCGATTTATACCAACATCAAAGGTTTGAACCTGGTTTGCCCGCTCTTCAAATTCACTATCTGAGACGCGGCGAGCATTTCGGCGGCGACGTCTCGTCTCACTATCGCGATTTTCTGCGCGCTCACCGTCGAAGTTCCGGCGCGCGCGGCGCACATCGTCCCTGTCGCGATCCGTATTTACAATGCGGTTACGTCGATTACTGCGGTTCGGTGTGAAGCGACTACCAAAAGACCGACTGCCAA
Source organism: uncultured Algimonas sp. (assembly GCA_964460585.1). GTDB lineage: Bacteria > Pseudomonadota > Alphaproteobacteria > Caulobacterales > Maricaulaceae > Litorimonas. The sequence goes on along the minus strand of CAYWSI010000030.1, from coordinate 8,205 downwards.
AAGATCGCCCTCCAAAAGATCGAGAGGGAATAAAGCTCCGGCCACCAAAACTATTGAGGTTAAAACTAATACGGCTGCTATCAAAAAAGCTATAGCCTGGGCCAAAATAACTATTCCCAAAACCAAAACCAAAAGCGGAATGCCCGGCATAATAGCGGTAAGGGCGATAAAGACCTGCGGAATATCCCCCGCCATAATAGCTGGCTTGTTCATAGATGACATTCTCGACCCGCGTTGAGCACTCAATAATGCGCGTATCGCGCTTAACAACAGGGGCTAGGTCGCCATTTACAAAGGCCGCCTCACCGTAATTCCGTCCGCCGTAAGGGTCGTCCGATGGCGAGTTATAATAGAAATCAATTTCGACCAACGCACCGTCATGTAGCGGATAGCCATCAATCGCGACCGCGCCATCGGCTGAACGCAAGCGTAAGGACGCCGCGAGAGCCGGATCTTCCTCAAACGGATCAAAGGGCGCTGCGATGAGCTCCTGCTTCCCTGTGCGTGGATTAAATTCAGATATAACGTCGCGCGCAATTTGCTCTGCTGGAATCGTCGGAAGGCTTGGCGCAGCGGCGACCATTGTCGGGGCGCCCGTATGATAATTCGGCGCAATTTGTGCGGAGGCCGAAAATTGCGACCCAAAAATAAGTGCTGCCGTTGAGAGCAACCAGTGTCGGGGGGAACGTGAATAGGTCATTTCAGCCATGTATACTACCTAAGCTGATTGATTACTGAGAGTCACGTTAACTTTGCGTTCATAGTTAATCCTGGAACGGCGGAAACATTTTTATACAGGACGTTAGAAATTATCTTTCAAAGCGCGCCTGCGCCCTAGCTCCGCCGCATTGCCCGCAGTGACGAAAGGATTAGCACGTTTTTCCACGCCGACGGATGTAGGCACTGTTGGAAGTCCTGCCGCGCGTTTCGTCTTGGCGTCTTCTATCGCGGCGAGTAGGTCTGGATTCTCGCCGTCAACAGACACCGCAAATTTCGCATTAGAAAGCGTATACTCATGGGCGCAATAGAGCTTCGTCGCCTCAGGCAAAGCCATAATCTGCGAGAGGCTATTCCACATCTGCTCTGGCGTGCCTTCAAACAAACGGCCGCATCCCAAGGCGAAAATCGTATCGCCGACAAAGGCGAGTTCTGCGGACGGTACGTGATAAATAATATGCTCATCCGTATGGCCGGGCGTGTGGATGACATGAACCTTATAGCCCGCAAAGTCGAAACTATCTCCACCAGAGAGGGTCACATCCCGCGCCGGTATCGCCTCCTGCTCTGGTCCTTTGACGGTGCATTTATAGCGGCGTTTAAGCGCAACATTCCCGCCCGCATGATCGGGGTGCCAATGAGTGTTCCAAATCTCGGTAAGCGCCCACCCCCTCGCCTCACATTGCGCGGCAATCTCGCGCGCATCGGGCGTGTCGATGGCTGCCGTCGCCCCGCTCGAAGCATCATGAATCAGAAAACCGTAATTATCAGAGCGGCAAGGAAATAGCGCGACATCAAGCGGCATGTTCGGGTTCTCCAATTTTCGCAGCTGCGCCCATAATGGCGGCGGCAGCGGCAGGCCAAATCATCGTCAGCATATAAAGCCCAACATGAGCATTCCCCGCAGCCGGATCTATTTGCGCGGCGCGGCCCGTCTGGGCAAAGCCTGCCCAAATCAGCACAGTCAAAGCCAGTCCCATCCAAAGCGCCAATCGAACGCGGCGGCGCGGCCGCATCGCACTATCCAGCAAGAGAAACGGCGCCGCGGTATAAACGGCCATGCCGATAACCACGCCCATTCCCACATCTTTCGCTTCGCTCATCGCGGAGACAATAAGGCGATCCGCAATAAAGGGAAGCGTAAAGGCAATCGCGCCTGTGATAAGGCCAGTAGATGTGACGAGCGGACGTTTTGGGGTATCGGTCATAAGTGATACTTACTGCGCTTCGCCTGTCAGGACAAAGTAATATTCAGACAGCCTAAATTTGCGGCTGTCCATCATCGTAACAGCTCATGCTTGGCCATCCGCTTTTAGGACGTGCCCGCGTGGTTGGTCTTTCGCGATGGAAGACCAAAATTGAAAAGTTGTTTTACGCAAAGACCGCACATCCTATCCACTGACTTCATCTCAAATGCCGAAGTTTTTTGAAAGGACCATTAAACGCCGCATTATGTACACCGCAAACGCCCCATTACAAGCGCAGGCAGGACAGCCAGACTCGTCGTATAGCGACGAAACCCGCTTACAATTAGGCGTTGAAAGGAAAGCCTTTGAGCAAGTCTTCACTCACAGGGTGGACGATTTTTAGCATCTCGTCTCGGCGGTAAGCCAGTGAGCCTCCATCGCCATATTCTGGACGTGGGTTTCGATGCCCCATCAAGGTGAAACGCAAACCGAAATCTATTCCAGCTTCGAGCATCCAGTTTTCAAAGCTATGTCGAAAACTGTAAATTCGGTGGTTGTCTGACGGCATTAGCTTGCGGGCCTTGAACGCCTTTGTCAGCGATTGCGAAAGAAGATAGCCACGTTCCCTATAATGCGGAAAGCCTTTCCGCGCGAGCTTCATCGCCTCAAGGCTTATACCAACGAGCGGCACATCTCGGATGGATGCTTTTGATTTTAGTTGCCGTGCCTTTGTTGATCGAATGCGAATATGGGGCACATCCGCATCAAGGCAAATATTCTCTGGCAGAATGTTACACAACTCACTTGGGCGGCATCCCGTCTCAATAAGCGCGAAGCAAAGTAACGCGGCCTCCCTATTCAATCCCTCGAAAACATTGGGCTCAAAAATACGGGTAGGGCGTAAAAAGTTTTCCCTTAAGTTCCAAAGGCTTAAGCCGTTTGAACCCTGAGGAGAATGGTGCGGGTGAAAGGACTTGAACCTTCACATCCTAAGATACCAGAACCTAAATCTGGCGCGTCTACCAATTCCGCCACACCCGCACGGTGCGAGCGCGGGAACTAGCCTTAGATAACCAACCCGTCAACTCTCTTTCGCGGTCATAGGTGTTTTCCGTAATGTCCAATATATCGCGATAAAACCCGCTATAATATTGGCCGCTGCGATGCCCATATATGCCCCTGTCAGCCCCGCAATTTCTATCCCGATATAGATGAGTACAACATAGAGGATCAGCGACCGGATTATTGTGTAGACTAGGCCGTACATAGGGCGGCCGATCGCATTTAATCCCGCGGCACTGACAAAAACGAAACCATAGCCAAAGATAGTCGCGGGAACGATGAAGAAATAAGGCATGACTTTCGCAATCAAGGTTTCATCACTTGTAAAAATATGCGCGGCTTCCTTTGCAAAGACCATAAGTAAAATGGCCGTGATCGTACTCCATATCACGCAAATAATATAACAAATCCGGAAAGCGGCTCTTACGCGGTCCGTATTGCCAGCACCGCCATTTCGTCCTGTGATCGCGCCGATACAAGCGGAGAGCGCATATAGCAAACCAACGGATAACATCTCAGCACGGCTAGCAACTGTAAAGGCCGCCAAATCAACTTCGCCCAGCACGTTCCCAATAATCGCCACAACAATGCCGGTTGCCAATGGCACAATGGTATTCGTACCGGCGGCAGGCAGGCCAACTTGACCGACAATTTTCCAAGCGCGCTTGATTGACCCAACGGTCATTTGCGAAAAAGTCGCCGCTTTTCGGCGAAAAATAACAATATAGCTCGCAAATAACCCGCCGACTACATTTCCGATCAAGGTGGCAAGGGCAGCCCCTTGTACTTCGAGGCGGGGAAAAGGACCCCACCCGAAAATCAGAAACGGGTCGAGAATGATGTTTATGATCGCACCAATAATCATAAATGAACTCGGTAGTGCGGCCTCTCCTGCTGCACGCAAAATATTATTGCACATTGAAGCTACGGAAATAATGACCAAACCTGGCAATGAAATATATAAATAGCCTTGCGCCATTTGGGCAACTTCCGCGCTTGTTCCAGCAACATTGATTATCATTGGAGAAAAAATCAGCATGACTGTGACGAGGCAGGTCATGACTGTCAGGGCCAGCAATATCGCGGCCGCAGCATGGCGTTTGGCTTTATCTAAATCGCCCTGCCCCAATGCACGCGATACGGCTGACATCGTGCCCGCACCTAAACCAATATTAGCGCTATTACCAAAAAAGGTAATTGGAAAGGCTACCCCCAAGGCAGCCAACGCCATAATGGCGAGATTGGGGCGAGCAGGATCGGTCAATCGGCCAAGATAAATTGTATCAACAATTCCCGTCGAGATAAGCGCGATAACGGCAACCGAAAAAGGACCAAGCATGCGCAAAACATGCCCAGTAATAGAGCCCTCCAGAACATTTGTTTTTGAGGCCGGCGCCATAGGAAAAGATCGTTAGCCCATCTCACGATGAGACGGAGCAAAGGCTGCCAAAGTCGCCATTTGTACGATTTCAGAGGCCGTCGCGCCCAAATTACAAATTTGTACAGGCTTTTCCAATCCTGTGAGGAATGGACCCAGGACCGTCGCACCGCCAACTGTGTTGAGCAGCTTTGTCGAAATCGACGCACTGTGAATTGCTGGCATAACAAGAACATTCGCCGCGTCGGTGAGCCGTGAGAAGGGATAGGTCAGCATGTGCATAGGATCTAGCGCAACATCAGCCGCAATATCCCCTTCATATTCGAAATCAACAACCCGATCATCGAGGATCTGTACCGCGTCTCTAACCTTTTGCATTCGCTCACCAACTGGGTTTCCAAAAGTCGAGTAAGACAAGAAGGCCACCCGCGGCTCGAACCCAAATTCTCGCGCAAAATTCGCTGTCGATTCAGCAATATTGGCGAGATCCAACGCGTTAGGAAGCTCCGTAATGTTTGTATCCGCGATAAAGAGTGTCTTCCCGCGGTTCACAACAACTGAAACGCCCATCGTGCGCTCATCAGAACGATGAGCAAGCACGAGGCGCACATCTCTCAAAACGACGTCATAGGAGCGAGTTACGCCGGATACCATGCCGTCCGCTAATCCATGTTGGAGCAAGAGTGCAGAAAAGACGTTCCGGTCATTATTAACCAGGCGCTGCGCATCTCGACGCAAAAAGCCCTTACGTTGCAAACGCGTATATAGGTACTCCGTGAATTCTGCATTGCGGTCGAAAAGGCGAGCATTCAAAACAGTTAGGCTCTCGGGCTTTTCCACCCCTAGTAATTTCATATTGTCATAGATCGGTTTTTCTCGGCCAATCAGAATAGCCTTCCCAAGTCCGCGTTGCTGAAAGGCTTGAGCCGCCCGAATAACAGCCGGCTCTTCGCCCTCCGCAAAGACGATGGTCTTAGGCTCATCTTGGACGGTTGCCGTGATGCCTTGCAAGATAGCGGCAGTCGGGTCCTGACGGCGTGCCAATGACTTTTTATAAGCCTCCATATCTTCAATGGGTTTGCGTGCTTCCCCTGTATCCATAGCAGCCTGAGCAACATAAGGCGGGATTTCCGAAATTAAGCGTGGATCAAATGGCGCTGGAATAATGTAGTCTGGTCCATATTTTGGACGGTTCCCATGATAAGCTGCCGCGACTTCTTCGGGAACATCCTGGCGAGCTAAATCTGCCAATGCGTGAGCGCAGGCCAGCTTCATATCTTCATTTACATTGCGGGCGCGAACATCCAATGCGCCTCGGAAAATATAGGGGAATCCCAAGACATTATTGACTTGATTGGGATAATCTGATCGCCCTGTCGCAATTATAGCATCATCCCGAACGGCTTTGATATCTTCGGGTAGTATTTCAGGGTCCGGGTTTGCCATCGCAAAAATTATAGGATTGGCCGCCATGGACTTAACCATATCTTTCGTCACAATACCCGCGACAGAGAGTCCGAAAAAGACATCCGCACCGACCATGGCTTCTTCGAGTGTGCGTAATTTAGTATCTACGGCATGCGGAGCTTTCCACTGATCCATATAGTCTTTGCGGCCTTGATAGATGACTCCGCGGCTATCCAAAACAATCGCATTTTCATCTTTGACGCCAAGACGTTTGACAAGGTTCAAAACCGAAAGTCCCGCTGCACCTGCGCCAGAGAGCACAAGTTTAATATCTTCAAATTTTCGCCCCGTCAGATGACACGCATTGATGAGTCCAGCTGTGGCAATAATGGCTGTCCCGTGCTGATCATCATGGAAAACCGGAACGTCAAGAAGGTCGCGCAATTCTTGTTCGATGATAAAGCATTCCGGTGACCCAATATCCTCAAGATTAATCCCGCCGAATGTATTTCCAAAACGTTTGACACACTCAATAAAAGCGTCTGCATCTTCTTCCTCGACTTCAATATCGAAACTATCAATATCAGCGAAACGTTTGAAGAGAACTGACTTCCCTTCCATCACTGGTTTTGAGGCCATTGCGCCAAGATTTCCGAGGCCTAGGATTGCGGTTCCGTTTGAAATTACGGCGACCATGTTTCCTTTTGAGGTATAGTCGTAAGCGAGGTCCTTATCCTTAGCGATAGCTTCCACAGGCACGGCTACGCCAGGACTATAAGCTAACGATAAATCGCGCTGAGTAGCCATTGGTTTTGTGGGTTTTAAGGCAAGTTTCCCGGGCGTTGGCTCTGCGTGGAAACGAAGGGCTTGTTCATCCGAAATGAACATCTTTTTCGGGGGACGCGGGGTAAGCTTTTTCATGATAATCTCCATCGGGTGAACTGCAGTCGCGAACAGCCGATTTTTGATGGTATGTCACACGCCGATATGGCGTCTGTTTCGACGAATTGTCTATTTTAAATCGGACCCTCACCCTCACCTTTGCACTGCAGTCGCGAACAAAGGCTCATTGAGACGTTAAGTCCAGAAAACCGTCTTTAATGAATCGCGACACTTGTTCAACGGTTAATCAGGCCTTGGCAATCCTCATTTCAGATAAGATTTGCACAACTTATCGCCCATCCTTGCAGCGGCCGCACTAGGTCTTGAACAATTCTTGTGCAATATTGCCTTATATGAGGGTCAGCGGCTTGGTCACAATCCGATATCCTCGACTCCGCCTTAAACGGGAGTCATCTAAAGCTCATATCGGAAACGGGACATAGCGGAGCCTCCACATGAAGAAAATCGAAGCCATAATCAAACCGTTCAAACTGGATGAAGTTAAAGAAGCTCTCCAAGGCGTTGGTCTTCAAGGTATGACAGTTGTCGAAGCCAAAGGTTTTGGCCGTCAAAAAGGTCATACAGAATTATATCGCGGCGCGGAATATGTCGTCGACTTCTTACCAAAGTTGAAGTTGGAACTCGTCGTTGCGGATGACCAAGCCGAAGCGGCTTTAGAAGCCATACAAACGGCAGCCAAAACCGGAAAAATCGGTGACGGGAAAATTTTCGTTTCTGACATTTCGCAAGCTATCCGTATCCGGACGGGCGAGACCGGCGATACAGCACTATAAAGACTATCAATTCAAAATAATTTTAAACTCGACTAGGGAAAAATCATCATGTCAGACGCTTCCAAGCTGATAAAAAAAATCAAAGACGAAGACATTAAATTCGTCGATCTTCGCTTCACCGACCCGAAAGGGAAAATGCAGCATGTGACCTTCCATTCTGACTTGGTCGATGAGGACCTGTTTGCTGATGGCACCATGTTCGATGGCTCATCCATCTCTGGATGGAAAGACATCAACGAATCCGACATGGTGCTTCTTCCTGATCCAACAACGGCGAAAATGGACCCGTTCTTCCAGCAAGATACACTGTCAGTTTTCTGTGACATTCTAGAGCCAGACACAGGCGAAGCTTATAACCGCGACCCGCGCGGCACAGCCAAAGCAGCGGAAGCCTATATGCGCTCCGCCAAAGTTGGCGATAATGTCTATTTCGGACCAGAAGCAGAATTCTTTGTCTTTGACGATGTCCGTTGGGACACAGACCAAAACATCACCGGTTATTCCATCGACTCCTCTGAGCTCCCGCAAAATACAGGCACACAATATGCCGGCGGAAACATGGGCCATCGCCCTGGACCAAAAGGCGGATACTTCCCAGTTCCTCCAGTGGATTCCGCTCAAGACATGCGCGGCGAAATGCTCTCCATCATGGAAGAGCTCGGCCTGCGCCCTGAAAAGCATCACCATGAAGTGGCCCCGGCTCAGCACGAGCTCGGCATGCAGTTCGACACCCTTCTTCAGATGGGCGACAACATGCAGCTTTATAAATATATCGTCC
>CAYWSI010000029.1:0-16229 GCA_964460585.1 uncultured Algimonas sp. | reverse complement strand
ATATTCAGCGTCTGTCCCCCACATGAGCGCCCATGAGTAATGCGACACAAATACCCACTGATCAGGTGACAGTCTTCCAACTAGACGGTCAACCCGTAAGAGGCCGCGCCGTCAAATTAGGCCCTGCGCTAGACACGGCCCTGAGACCGGGCGGGAATTCTCGATATCCCGAACCGATCGCCCGCCTATTAGGCGAAGCCATGATGACAGGCGCGCTCGTGGCACAATCCCTCAAATTTGATGGGCGTCTTGTTGTGCAATGCCACGGGACGAATAAGGGCGCGATTAGCTTATTGATGGCCGATTGCACGACAGAGGGTAATATTCGCGGCTATGCACGCTGGGATGAGGCAAAACTCAAAGAAATCGAACTAGACTCCAAAGCTCCCGGCGCAGATGTTCTTTTAGGCCGCGGCACATTTTCCATGACAATTGACCAAGGTCCAGACATGGACCAATATCAAGGCGTCTCCGCCATTGAAGGCGCGAGCTTATCTAGCTGTGCCGAACATTATTTCAATCAATCTGAACAAATTCCGACCCGTATCCAACTCGCCTGCGGTCAATCTGTGGATACTGACGGGTCACATTGGTCTGGTGGTGGTATCATGATTCAGAAAATCGCCGATGACGAAGCGCGCCCAGATACGACCCCGCCTTGGGAAACCGCGCAGCAGCTCTTCGCAACGCTAACGGATGCCGAGTTGATCGATCCAGACATTTCAACTGAGACACTGCTTTATCGATTATTCAATGAATTTGGCGTACGCGTCATCGAAACACCAGAGGTGAATTCGAAATGTAAATGCTCGCGCGAACGTTTACTAAATACGCTCAAAAGCTTTGAAACCTCATCGTTAGAAGATATGGCCGAGAGCGGCGTCATCTCTGCAAATTGTGAATTTTGCGCGACAGATTATAAATTCCCACTCTCGGAACTTTAACTCCGCCAAAATGCAGGCGTGAATAAGACAAGCGCCGTGACGATCTCCAACCGCCCAACAATCATCGTGACGAGTAGAACCCATTTTGCCGAACCCGGTAAATCTTGGTAAGTTCCAGATGGGCCGATGATGTCGCCTAAGCCAGGCCCGACATTAGCAATCGCACTGCCTGCACCGGACCAAGCCGTTATGGAATCCAATCCAATAAGAGACAGTAAGGCTGCGGCAACAACCATTGTCAGGAAGAATATGAAGAAATAGCTCATGACCGAATAGACAACACTAGGCGGTAGCGGCTTCCCTCCATAGCGCATCGGGACGACGGCATTCTGACGTGGCATCCGAAATAAATAATTCCTCATGGCTTCAAAGGCGACTTGATAGCGGAAAATTTTAATCGAACAGGCCGTAGACCCAGCGCAGCCACCAATAAACATAAAGGCAAAAAACGCCGCCACAGCAAAGGACCCCCAAGCATTGTAATCTGCCGTCGCATAGCCTGTTCCCGTGACAATCGAGACTGTATTAAACATAGCCAAACGCAGCCCCCGACTAAATTCAAATTGATCTGATAAAATGAGGAAAAGCGTTACAATCGCGATTAAGGCTGTCATAACGGTGAGAAAGGCACGGACCTGACTATCTCGAAATGGCGCCCGCCAATCTCCTCGTGTGGTCATCAGCAAATAAATGCCAAAGGGCATGCCGCCAGCCATCATAAAAGCGACGCAGACAATATCCGCACCATTATCCATAAAGCCGCCCATAGAGGCATCAGAGGTCGAATAACCACCCGTTGCCAAAGTCGTCATGGCGTGTGCTATTGCATCGAACCAATTCATCCCCGTCAGCATATATCCAATACAACAGGCGATTGTCAGGCCGAGATAAATCAAGGAAATTCCGCCCGCGAGACTAGCGGCGCGAGGCAGAATTTTCTCGCCCATATCCGAACTTTCCAAACGGAAAAGCTGCATACCCCCAACCTTTAGCATGGGGAGTACGGCCATGGCGGTCACAACAATACCAACCCCGCCAATCCATTGTAGTATAGCCCGCCACATCAAAACCCCGCGCGGCATATTATCCAATCCCGTCAGAATAGTCGCGCCGGTTGTAGTGATACCAGACGTCGCTTCGAATAAGGCATCTGTGAGAGATAAATTTATCGGTTCAAACAAAAACGGCATGGCGCTCAAAACAGAGAGTGTCAGCCAGGCGAAAACTGTGAGAACAAAAGCGCCGCGCGCACGAAGTGTCGGATTAGGCGTATAACTAATTGTCGCCAATAGCGCACCAAATAGGGTCGTAATCCCCCCAGAAATCCCGAAAGCGCGCCAAGCTCGCGCTTCGTCAAAAACATCCACGAGCATGGGAATGAACATGAGAAGACCGAGGGCGGAACACATCAGGCCGATCACGAAAAAAACTGGGCGCAAATCTGGCATAAATGCCTCGTAACCTGCTTAGATGGATATGGAAAGTGCACTATGAATTTGACTGAGTCTTGAACTCTGGCTCTGAGAGGCGCAAAAGACGGTATGAAACATCTTCTTCTCTCACTCCTTCTTTCAACCCTTCTCATCGGCTGTAACAATAAGGATACACCCTCGCAAACCTTGCAGGAGGCCGCAGAGCAGTCCCAGAAAGAAGTTGAAGCCAAGCAAGTCCCGATAAATTACATCCGCGAAATCCCTGTCAAAGGCGGTCTAACCCCTGAGCGTATTAATAGCTCACCCGCCTTAGGCGGAACCACATTATCTGGCGTTCAAATTGCACCCTCCGGCGAATTTGTCACCGTCTTGCAGGGCCGCGAAGACAATGCACAGCAAAAAGACCTTTGGGCCTATGACCTTGAAACAGGCGAAGGCCGCTTGCTTGTTAGCTCAACCGATATTTTGGACGGACCAGAAATTCTTTCGGAAGAAGAAAAAAATCGCCGGGAACGCGCCCGCCAATATGGCAGCGGCATTATCTCCTATAGTTGGGTTGGGGATAATTTGCTCCTGTTCCCCTTAGGCGGTGATATTTATTTATATGACCTCGAAACCAAAGAAAGCCGCCAAGTCACAGCGACCAAAGGATTTGAAACTGATCCAAAAGTCAGCGGAAATGGCAGCAAAGTCGCCTATGTGCGCGGCAATGAGCTTTACATTAAAGACCTAAAAACAGGGTTAGAACGACAGCTTTCTGATGGGTCCACCGACACTATTCGTAACGCCACGGCGAGCTTTGTTGTTCAAGAAGAACTTGCCAGAAACACAGGCTATTGGGTCTCAGGAGATGCCAAAATTGTTGCTTATACGCAGATTGACGAAGCCGCGATTGCAATTGAAAACCGCATCGATTTTGGCGCAGACGGCGTCAAAAATATCGCGCAACGTTATCCCTTTGCTGGGACAGATAATGCCAGCGTAAAATTAGGCTTTGTTTCGGCCCGCGGCGGAAAAACGCGTTGGGTGGCTTTGAATGATGATCCTGCCTTAGGCGATGATATTTATCTCACGCGTGTGGCTTGGGCCCCAGATAATAAAACAGCCTTTGTCGGCGTGTTGGCCCGAGATCATAAAACCCACAAAATTTATAAGGTCGATTCCAAGACCGGAAAGAAAACGGATTTTTATGAAGAAACCTCTTCGACGTGGCTAAATATCCGTAGCGGCATTTCTCCCACAAAAGACGGCGGAATGATTTGGTCTGCGGAGCGCAATGACAAACGTCAGCTTTTCAAAATTGAGCCGGAGGGTCAGATTAAGGCCCTCACCCCGCCGGAAATAAACGCCCGTTCGATTGCCTGCCGGTCTGAGGACGCACTTTATGTAAGCGGCTGGAAAGACAGTCCACTCTCAAATCACATTTTCAAAATCACGCAATCTGATGATCCAGAAGCGCCGTACGGGGTTACGCAAATCACATCGGGTCCAGGTATTCATAGCGCACGGTTCAATAGCGATTGCACCCGCTATCTTGGGTCTTATTCAGATGATCAAACCCCGACAAATTTGCGGGCCTATGAAGCGGACGGCACGCCGCTTGCTTGGTTAAATGAAAATAAGCTGGACGCATCCCATCCATATGCGCCTTTTTTGAAAACCCATATCAATCCAGAATATGGCCAGTTGGACGCCGAAGACGGCTCAAAACTCGATTATATGTTGTTCAAACCAACAGATTTAAAACCGGGTGAAAAGCGACCTGCGATTACAATCGTCTATAATGGCCCCGGTGTGCAGCGAGTTCAAAACCGGTTTTGGCGCAAAGACTTGGCAAAAATGCTCGCTCATCATGGATTTGTCGTTTTTACCTTAGATGGACGCGGCGCCACAAATCGCGGTAAAGCTTTTGAAGACCACCTTTACCGCTCTATGGGACAAATTGAAGTGACCGACCAATCGACGGGCGCTGAATGGCTTGCAAGTCGAGATTTTGTCGATGGCGATAATATGGGCGTCTATGGCTGGTCATATGGCGGCTATATGAGTTTGCATATGCTCGCGCAAACAGACCTATATAAATCTGGCGTCGCGGGCGCGCCCGTTACAGATTGGACGCTCTATGACACGGCCTATACAGAACGTTATTTAGGCGACCCGACTGTAGGCGCTGAAAATTATACGCAAGACGCCTATGAAAATGGCAGCGTCTTCAAATATTTGGACGGGCTAACAGAACCTGTTTTGTTAATTCACGGCATGGCGGATGATAATGTCGTCTTCCGTCACTCAATTAAATTGATGGATGCCATGCAAAATAAAAATATGCATAATTTGCGTGTTCAAACCTATCCCGGCGAAAAACATGGCTTCCGAAAAACGGAGAACCGTATCCACCGCGATCGTCAAATTTTGGAGTTCTTTAGCGAGACACTCGCGCCCGATCCGCGATAAGACCTACTTCGCCTCGGCCAATCTAATGGCTTCGCGAATTTGTCCTCTTAACACAGCGGTTTCCACAGATGTTGGATCAAGGTCTAGCGCTGATTCAATATCCGCTGAGGCCTCGTCTAATTTATCTAGCTTAAACCTTGCATCTGCTCGGTAACGCAATGCCCCTGCATGGTTTGGATCTAACGTAAGAACAGATGTCAAATCTGTTTCAGCATAATCATAACGTCCTGACACAGCATAAGCCCGCGCTCGCGCAATGCGTAAATCTAAATGATTATATTTCAATTTGAGGCCCGCGGAGGCCGACGCATAGGCTTTGTCCGCTTCATTTGCAGTGAGCCAGAAATTTGCAGCTTCTGCATAATGCTTTACCCGCGTGTCGACCGACCCGCCATCCGCGCCCGCAGCGAGGGCATCTAATCGAAACGCCGCTTCATCTTCATGTCCAAGAGCAAAGAGCGCCATAGCCACGCAATGTTTAGCCCGCCGTCCGCCGCCTTCACTGCGCCATTGCAGCGCGATTTCATAAGCTTGCTGTGCATCATCAGCAATCGACTCCAGACATGTTTTATGGCGAGCGTCGAACTCCGGCGTTAAATCCTTAGCCAGAGTTGATGTGCTAAAAAACAGAGCGCTGCTCATCAAGCAGGCGACATATGCATATTGTCGTGTCATGGCATTCACATAAACGCAGGAAACTGAATCGACAATGAGCCGTCACATTAATAAGCCTCAATCTGCGCTCCTATTGGGTGCTGGCTATGTGGCCAGAGCCTTAGCGCCGCAGCTCATCAATGAGGGTTGGAATGTGCATGTCACAACGCGGTCAGGTCAGACAGCGCTAGAGAATGTAATCTGCCACAAATTCAATGGGTCCGCCTCAAAACACTTACAATCTGCCTTCTTCAATGCGGATATTATTGTCAGCTCTATTCCCCCCGAAAAAGATGGAACAGACCCAGTCCTTGCGACATTGGGACATTTATCCCCAAAAGCAAAATGGATTGCTTACCTCTCCGCTACCTCTGTTTATGGCGATAGAGAGGGGCAGTGGGCTTTTGAGGGCGAAGCCCCCTCTCCAAAATTGTCTCGTGGGATTGCCCGCGCCAACGCAGAACTTGCGTGGTTTGAAACGCTCTGGCCTATCCATATTTTCCGGCTCGCGGGCATTTACGGCCCTGGCCGCGCGCCTTTTGATAAACTTCGTAAGAGGACAGCCCGAACAATTGTGAAAGACGGCCATGTCGTCAACCGCATACATGTCGAAGATATCGTAAGCGCCCTGCGTCTGAGCCTGAATACCCCTGACCCGCAAGCCATTTATAATTTGGCGGATGGGCATCCAGCGTCCCCACAAGATGTACTCGATTATGCCGCAGGCCTGTTAAGCTTACCTCCGGCGCCGCGCATTGCGTTAGACGACCCTTCCGTCTCAGATATGGCCCGGAGCTTCTATATGGAAACCAAACGCATCAATGCAGATAAAGCCCGCCGCGAGTTAGGTTGGCGTCCAAAACACACCTCTTATCGCAATGGATTAGAAGCGATTTTAGCGCAGCAAGGCTGAAAACACGCAGATGAAGGAATTGACTTGAGCGGTGAACACGCCACAACAACATCATGACCGATAAGACTAAAAATACGACCAAAGCCAAAGCTGATACGCGCCTGTCCCAAATTTGGAACGCCGCGAATATATATGGCGAACGGAGTTTCGATAATTACGCCCAAATACGTTCACTGGCTGAAACGCTGCGCGACCTCCTCTGCGTTTGGTTGCATCCGGGAGATGACCCTTGCGTCTTTCTCGTTCCTCCAGAAGGCCCATTTCAGGCGCAAAATTATCAATCTGGGGCTTTTTCCGTCTCTGGACAGGGCTATTTACCCCTTAAACCCATAAGTTTTGGCCTCGCTGTGCGTATTTCCGAAGATAAGGATTACATGCGCTTAAAGCTACATTGTCAAAAAGCCGGCCAGTTGATGAAAATTTCTATTGGTGAAGAAAGCCCCATTTCTGTGGATCTGCCTTTAGACGAATCTCAAATGACCTCTCTCTTTGAACTTATATATGACCATATTCTAAGTTTCTTCCGAGATAGTGTCGCGCAATATGATGAAGGCGATTATGGCACATCAGCCATTGGGTTCGATATATATCGGGTCGCTGAATAGCAAAACGGATAAAATTTGGTTTGGCACCCTGAATCAGCTATTCAGGCAGCTGAAGTCTTTCCCCGCGATTCTTAATACGCGTCGAAAAATGAGATGATTATGAGTTTTGAAATCACGATGTTGATTGATATTATTCTTGCGGGGGGCGGTGCTGACGCTCACCATGAAGGGTCTACACTCCCGTTCAAAATTGCTCTTATCGGAGCCTTAGGTATCGGCGCGCAATGGCTGGCGTGGAAACTTCAGCGCCCCGCCATCGTCTTGATGGCCATTGCCGGGCTAATTTTTGGCCCTCTCGTCGGGTTTCTCATGGGATTACCTGTACCAGCTCTCCTACATGAATGTCTCGAGATGTTGCGCTTGGACCCTCAAGTCGATTTTGGTGATGTTTACCGCCCAATGATCGGGATTGCAGTGGCAATTATCCTCTTTGAAGGCGGATTAAACCTCAAATTCAAAGATCTCGGAGATGCAAAAAGCGCGGTTATTCGCATGGTGATACTCGCAGGGCCAATTGCTTGGATTCTCGGGACACTGGCCGCACATTATCTCGTCGGTTTAGAATGGGATCTGGCCGCAATGGTTGGTGGATTGTTCATTGTGACAGGTCCAACGGTGATTATGCCGCTCTTGCGTCAAGCGCATTTACAAACCAAACCCGCTAATATTCTGAAATGGGAAGGCATTGTCAATGACCCTGTTGGGGCCCTTTTCGCTGTCATTGTCTTCGAATTCATCCGAATTACGCAACTAGAAGCCAGCATGGCTATGGTCTTTGGCCGGATTGCCTTTGCCTGTATCCTGGGCACTGTGGTGGGTATTATCTCAGGCATTGGCATGGCCTGGGCATTCCGCCGCGGCGTTGTACCTGAATATCTAAAGGCCCCTGTCATGCTCGCTTGGGTGCTCGTGATTTATGTCCTCGCCAACACAATTGCCGATGAAACAGGCCTTTTGGCTGTGACGGCTCTAGGCATGACCATGGCGAACACAAAATTTGCTTCCATGGTCGAGATGCGCCGTTTCAAAGAAAATATCGCCATCATTCTCGTATCCGGTGTCTTCGTCATGCTAACAGCCACATTAACGCCGAGTGTCTTAAAAGCCTTCTTTGCAAATTGGGATGTGGCCTTCTTTGTTCTCGCAATGATGTTTATCGTTCGCCCGATTGCTGTGATGGTCTCTACTTTATGGTCTGGCGTCTCTTGGAAAGAGAGCCTCTTGGTGTCTCTCATCGCCCCGCGCGGGATTGTGGCTGTGGCTGTGGCAGGTCTCTTTGCAGCAGAAATGAACGCGCTAGGACGCGACGATGGTCTGGTCTTTGTACCGCTCGCCTTTGCGCTCGTTTTTGCAACAGTCCTTTTCGCAGGTTTCCTTATTGGACCACTCGCCCATATGCTGAAGTTAGATAGCGGCGACGGAGACGGCGTGTTGATTGTGGGCGCAAACCCATGGTCACTCGGCCTCGCAAAAGCTTTGAAAGAACTTCACATCAAAGTCACCGTTGCAGATACAAATTGGCGGCGATTGCGCGGCGCAAGACTGGAAGGTCACAGCACATTTTTTGGCGAAGTTTTATCAGAAAATGCTGACTACTCTCTGGATCACAGTGCCTTTAATACGCTCATCGCGGCCTCGCCAAACGAAGCTTACAACGCTTTGGTCTGTGTTGAATTTGCCCCTGAACTTGGCCGCCACCGTGTCTTCCAAATTGGTGCTAAAGAGAATGATGCAGATGAAGCTGAGAGCATTGCCTTCACATCTCGTGGCCGGACCTTAACTTCACGCGGACGTAGTTTTGATTCATTGACTCGGGATTGGTGGGGAGGCTGGCGCTTCCGTGCAACCAGCCTCTCTGAGGAATATACGCTCGATGATCTCTACAAAGACCGCGGTGACGACCTTGATTTGGTCCTTGCCCGCAAGCCAGATGGAACCTTAGAGTTCATTCAGCCCGGTCAAGAATTCAGAGCGGAAGGTTCTACAGTTCTGAGTTTCTGCCCATCCAAAGATACGGATGGTGCACGCGGCGAAGGTGCGAAACGCAGCGGTTCAGGCCTCGCTGGCCCATCAGCGGCTCTTCCCTCATAATTTATGAATTTTAGCGGAGCTTAGAGGCTACGGAAACGGGCTTTGTCGAACACTCTTAAAACCGTTTGCAAATCATGGCCCCGCTTTAGGACTAATCCGCCCGGTGCAATCACGGCAAACTGACCCTGTTTCTTTCGTAAAGCCGGGACTTTCTCAATCCGGTAAAGCGCATGTTCGGAGGCCCGGCGATAAACTGAAAAAACAGCCTTATCGCGCAAGAAGTCCATCGCATAATCCTTCCAATCTCCTTTGCTGACCATTTGCCCATAAACATTCAAAATGGCGGAGAGCTCCTGTCGATCAAATGCGACTTGGGCAGGGCCTTTGGACGATTGGTTAGACCCAGATGGAAACGGGAGAACTTGGTTCATAAAGGCAACATAGGTTCATTTTTTCTGGTGGCAAGACTTCGCCTTAAACGCGAAATTCTATCCACTTCCTATCTTTTTTGTAACGCCTCGCCTTATTTTCGTCACATTTGCAGCGCGATTTGACCTTAAATGACATCTAACAAAAAGATGTCACAGGACGGGAAAGCCATGCGGGTTGGTTTTTTATCACCCCCCTCAGCTCCCAAAACGCAAGCTGGACCGGACTGCGACAAACATACGTTCCCACGTTGATAAGATGGGCGTCCCTGTCCCTAGGGCCCCTGTCAACTTAGCCCGGTTTTGCCGTGTATTTCAGCCTTACACTGCTAAATCGGGCTAAAATCATTTAAGACATTATTGAATGACAGCCGCGTCTAATATTTTCGCATTGGTGCGATCATGAATGAGAACCGCATATTCCATATTTTCAGATGAAGGCATTTCGATCGTAGCGGATTGACCATCCCAATCTAGGCTCTGCACATCCATGACAACATTTGTCACACGTAGCGTTCGACCGCCATTTTCGCCGCGCTTAACATCTACGCTTTGTTCGCCTGGAACATAAGAGACCAAATCAACAATGACATCTTTCGATGTATTGGCTTTGACAGTCAGGAAATCTCCGTTTCGCGTCAGAGACATGTCCACCTCATTCTCAGGCAAACTCATATCGACGACATCCTTTTTGGAATAGCGCGGACTATGCGCAGACCCGCCTAAGATAATTTGCGGCGTATAGATATTAGCCGCGCCAAAGGCATCACGGTAATCTCGCTGGCGCTGGGTAAATTCAGGATTTCCAAATGTGTCTTTCCAGCCCAAATAATCCCAATAGGTAACCCCATAAGTCAAAACAAGCGTATCTGGGTTCGCTGAAAGCTTCGTAACAAACCTATTCGCAGGCGGACAGGACGAACACCCTTGTGAAGTAAAGAGCTCAACAACATGAGTTGGCTTAACAACAGAATCGTCTGCCAGAACGGCAGTCGAAACAGAAGCAAACAGAAGCGTTGCAAGTGAGAGCGAGAGATATTTCATAGCCATCTTATAAATCAGCAAATATGAACACGCACCCAACATCTACATCACAAGTATCGTGATTTTCATCACAGTCTGGTGAGCGCCTTTACAAACTGGGAAGCGGCGCTGGGTCCGGCTCTCCATCTCCATCCATATCTGGGTTCCCATCCGCAGAGAGTAGAACGGCAATCCAGCGCGTTGTTTCAAACTGCGCTAAGATGATCATGATAATGACTGTTAGCGGGGCTGATAAAAAGGCGCCGACACCACCCCAGAGCGCCCCCCAAACTGAGAGGGCCAAAATCACAACCAAAGCCGACAAGTTCATACTATCGCCCATCATCTTGGGCTGAACTGTATTACCAATAATCGTTTGCGCGCCAAAGAGAATACCTGCCAGCAAAGCGATACGGCCAATGCTGTCAAATTGAACAATCGCAAAAATAACAGGAAATAAGACGGCAAAGAGGCCCCCCACAATTGGGATATAATTGAGCACAAAGATAACAAGCGCCCAGAATAGCGCATTATCGAGGCCAAGAGCTGTCATCCCAATATAGGAAATAACCGTCTGCATCAGGGAGATAATCGTTTGAACGGAAAGGTATTTTTCAATTGAGCTACGAATACGCTCCCCAACCTTTGTTGCTTGCGCGCGGCGGGTTTCATTGGGGAAAAGATCATCTATTTTTTTAGGAAAACTTGACTGCGCGGCAAAAAGAAAAACAACATATAGAGCAATCAAAAAGAATTCTGACAACACGCCTTGAACGGTCGCCGCAAATGTCCCCAACCCGCCTTGGATTTTCTCGGTAATTTTAAAATTCTCATTCAAAGTATTGAACGACATATTATCTTGGCCTGTTTTATCCGCCACATAAGATAAAATTTCTGTCAGCCGCGCTTCATATCGCGGCGCATCTTTTACGACATCCCCAACTGTGTCGACGATTACAAATATAAATCCAATCATAAGCCCGACGACGGTAAGAACCGCAATTGTCAGCGCTAGCCAATATGGGAATTTCGGGGAGAGATTATCCATCCACCGCGCAAAGGCATCGATGATAAGCCAAACAAAAATGGCCAAAGCAAAAGGCGCTAGGAGATCACGTGTCAAATATAGAAGGGCAATAAGTGCCATTCCCGCCAAAAAGAGCAAGGTCGCCCGAATTGTTGTGTCATTTGTTGTGATCATTCTCATCTCCCTTTCATCACACGCTTATAGTCATATTGCATTCAAGCCTTCAAACCCATAACAAAAACAGGAATTTTAAAGGATCTTTCACCATGAAAAATGGTATATTTCTAGGTACGGATAATGAAAATAAAAAGCAGCATTTATGGCTACCCCTCGCCAATCGCCACGGCCTGATCGCAGGGGCGACAGGTACGGGTAAGACTGTCACCCTACAAATTCTCTGCGAAGGTCTGTCAAAAGCCGGCGTCCCCGTCTTCGCAGCAGATGTTAAAGGTGATCTATCTGGCATTAGTCAAGCAGGGTCGGTTGACCATAAACTCCATGACAAACTCCTACAGCGCGCCATGCAAATTGGCCTGAGTGAATATGACTATGAGGAAAGCCCAACGGTCTTCTGGGACCTGTACGGTGAAAAAGGTCATCCTATCCGTACAACAATTGCTGAAATGGGGCCCACGCTTTTGGCCCGCCTCATGGGATTAAATGATACGCAAGAAGGCATATTAACCATTGCCTTTGAACTCGCAGATGATGACGATCTGCTCTTGCTAGATATGAGAGATCTGCGCGCGCTGCTTAATCATATCAGCGACAATAAAGCCGAAATTTCCCGCGAATATGGCAATGTCACAAGCCAGTCTGTTGCGGCCATTCAGCGCCAGCTTTTAAAACTTGAACGTGCGGGCGCCGATGAATTTTTCGCCGAACCCGCATTAGAGCTCAAAGACTTTATGAAAACGGATGAGAACGGCCACGGGATTGTCAATATTTTGGCCGCAGACAAACTCATCAATTCTCCGGGGCTTTATTCAACTTTCCTTCTCTGGTTGCTTTCCGAATTATTTGAAGAGTTGCCAGAAGTCGGCAACCCTGAAAAACCCGTAATGGTCTTCTTCTTTGATGAAGCGCATTTATTATTTGACGATGCGCCAAAAGCTTTGCTGACAAAAATCGAACAAGTCGCACGGCTTATCCGGTCCAAAGGTGTTGGCATTTATTTCGTCACACAAAATCCTGCTGATGTGCCGGATAGCGTCTTGGGACAGCTCGGCAACCGCATCCAACATGCTCTGCGAGCCTACACCCCAAAAGAGCAAAAATCGGTGCGCGCCGCTGCGAGCTCTTTTCGGGCAAACCCAAAATTTGACACAGAAGAGGTCATTACAGATTTGGGCGTCGGCGAAGCCCTTGTCTCTGTCTTGGACATAAAAGGCATACCAAGCATTGTTGGACGCACTATGATTAGGCCCCCCGCCTCACGCTTAGGCCCAATTACAGCCGAAGAACGCACGGCCATTATCGATACGTCCGACCTAAAAGATAAATATACAGAAACGATTGACCGTGAGAGCGCTTATGAACTGCTAGAGAGCAAAGCCATTGCGCGGGAAAAAGCCGCTGAAGAGGCTGAAGCGAAAGAAAAGAAAGCGGATGAAGAGGCCGTCAAGAAAGCCTCCGAGTCCAAAAGCAAAGCGGGCAGCAAAGCCAAAAAACGTAGCCGGAGCCGAAAGAAAAAATCAGCAGGTAATGTAATCGCCTATGAAGCCAAGCTCATCGCACGGCAAGTTGTGAGATCGCAGGGTCGCCGCATGCTCCGCGGGCTTTTGGGCGGGTTGATACGGCGGTAACGGACCGTGGCATTGATGACGCGCTTTGCCCCCTCACCGACAGGACGATTGCATCTAGGCCATGCTTATGCGGCCCATGCTGTTTTCAGCTCTCAAGAAGGCGGCGACCCAAAACCTATTCTTCGCATAGAAGACATCGATCATACGCGCTGCCGCCCTGAATTTACGGATGGCATTTATGAAGATCTCTCTTGGCTTGGATATAGATGGCAGACCCCCATTCGCACGCAAAGCCAACATTATTCGGATTATGCGAAAGTCGTCATTGATTTACTGCAACGGGGGTTAGCTTATGACTGCACCTTATCACGGAGTGATTTAAAAGCTGGAAAGCGCACAAAAGTTCCGGACAGTCCGTCCCATGCTGAAACGGGCCGGGTCTGTGAACGCCTTCGCCGCGCCGCGCAATATAAAACACCCTCGCTCCCTTTTGCTGTGCGGTTAAATCTAAAAGCCGCCCTCAGGCGCGCCCCCGCTAAATTGCCTTACGATGATGTCGGAGACATAAAACAAGCCCTACAGTCTTTAAGAGAATGGTCTGCCTCTGATCGCCCTGACCCGATTATTGCGCGGCGCGATATTGGGGCAAGCTACCATATTGCCGTCACACATGATGATCATCTCCAAGGCATTACACATATCATCAGAGGTGAAGATTTTCTGGATCAAACGCCCCTTCATGTCCTCATCCAACATCTCATGGAATGGGACACTCCGCGTTATAGTCATCACCCTCTCATCACAGATGAGACGGGCCGAAAACTATCGAAAACAAATAAAGACCTCACCATTCAGTTTTTACGTGAAAGCGGGATGAGCCCCGATGACGTCTTGTCCCTTGCGCGCGGCTTGCTATAGCAAACTCGATGGACAATTTTGTCAAAGATATTTGGTATTTCGCGGGTCTGCTTAGCGATATTCAAGACGGGCGCACGAAAACACTTTCCTTAGCGGGCGAACCTATCGTCTTGGCCCGCAACGGCGATGAAGTTTTCGCGCTCCGCGATATTTGCCCACACCGCGCCGTGCCGCTCTCTGCGGGATGCGTGAAAGCGGGTACAGTAGAATGTCCCTATCATGGCTGGCGTTTTGGTCTCTCAGATGGGCAATGCAAAGAGATACCCGCCCTGCCCCAAGACTCCGATATGGAAGTCGGGCGGATCGGCGTTCGGACCTATCCTATACGGCAAGCGGGTCCATTAATTTGGATTTACCTGCGCTCTGACCCAAAGGACACAAGCCCGCCCCGCATAGAGCCGCCAGAGTTTCATCTCCCGCGCAACCGCGCCACATTGGATGACGGGGTCGAGCTAGCCTGCCATATTGACCATGCTGTTATTGGCCTGATGGACCCAGCCCACGGCCCCTATGTTCACCGTCAATGGTGGTGGCGTTCTGAGAAATCCATCCATGAAAAAGCGAAAGCTTTTGAACCACGAGAGCGCGGCTTTGCCATGGTCTCTCATACGCCCTCCTCCAATTCTTTTGCTTATAAATTACTCGGCGGGAAACCTGTCACGGAAATCACCTTCCGATTACCCGCCATTCGCACAGAAGAAATCACGATTGGAAAACGAAAGGTTCTGTCTTTTACAGCGCTGACTCCGCTGGATGAAAACAGAACGGCCATTCGGCAACTCTTCTTTACCGACCACCCAACCTTCAGGCTCTTATCGCCATTTCTTGGCGGATTTGCACGGGCTTTCTTGCGGCAAGATTCCGATATGGTTGATCTACAGCAAAAAGGTTTGAAATATGAGCCGCGTCTCATGCTAGTCGAGGATGCGGATACGCAAGCCAAATGGTATTATGCGCTAAAGAAAGCCTGGACAAAATCAAATTCGACTGGCGAGGTTTTTACCAATCCCGTCAAAGCCCGCATTTTGCGCTGGCGGAGTTAAACCGCGCGGATCGGGAGTCGATGAGATGAAAAAATTTCTAAAAATCTTCGGTGTCTTCCTCATTTTGGCGCTCCTAACTGGCTTTCTGATTCTATCCAAAATCATCTGGCCAAAGGTCGATGCGGAAATGAACCCTGTAACGCCCCATGCTGCCTACCCCGTTTCTAAAGCGGCCCAAACCCTACATGACGAGCTTTGGGTTGCTGACCTTCACGCGGATAGCCTGCTCTGGCGGCGTAATCCCGCCAAACATCAAGCTCACGGCCATGTGGATTTACCGCGCCTGCGAAAAGGCGGTGTCGAGTTTCAAATTTTCTCGGCTGTCACAAAATCCCCCAAGGGACAAAATTTTGATGGAAATGACGCAGATGCACCAGACCAAATCACCTTGCTAGCGCAAGCGCAGCTCTGGCCCGTTCGGACCTGGGGGTCACTCTATGAGCGCGCAGCCTATCAAGCACAGCGCCTCCAAAAATTAGAACGCCGAGGCGAAATCCACATCGTTCGCACGCGTGCAGATATGGAAAAAACGGACCGCGTTTTAGGTCTCCTTCTGACCGAAGGCTCACATCCCTTACAGGGTGATTTGGAAAAAATCCTTTGGCTTTATAACGAAGGCTACCGCGCGATGGGCCTGCATCATTTCTTCGACAATGAACTCGGCGGCTCTTTGCATGGTCGCAGCCAAGCTGGTCTCAGTGGATTTGGACGTGCCGCCGTCAAAAAAATGCGAGAAAAAGGGATTATCATCGATGTCGCGCATAGCTCGGTTCAAACCGTGCGCGATGTCTTAGACATCACGCCTGACCCCATCTTCATCAGTCATGGCGGCACGGTCGCGTCTTGTCCCAAGACCAAAAACCGCAATTTGCCCGATGACGTTCTCAAACAAATTGCGGCCCGCGGCGGCATCATTGGTATTGGATATTTCAGCGGCGTCATTTGCGATATTACCCCGGATGGTATCGCCGATGCTATTGTTGATGCGGTTAATCTCCTTGGCCCTGACGC
>CAYWSI010000028.1:0-16434 GCA_964460585.1 uncultured Algimonas sp. | reverse complement strand
AGGGCAAGACATATGATTTGCCGATTTTCAAAGGTAGCCTTGGCGCGCCCGGCGTGGATGTGCGATCCCTCTACAAGCAATCAGGTCATTTCACATTTGACCCGGGCTATACCTCTACATGTTCAACAGAAAGCCAGATCACCTTTATCGACGGCGGCGAAGGACAGCTCCTCTATCGCGGTTATGACGTCGAAAAACTCGCTGAAGAATCGACATCACTAGAGGTTGCCTATCTTCTTATTCACGGCGAATTGCCAAACGCCAAAGAGTATAAAAAATTCGAAAAAACAATCACTAGCCACACAATGTTACATGATCAGGTCGAAAGCTTTTTCCAAGGCTATCGCCGCGACAGCCACCCGATGGCGATGCTGACGGGCACCGTTGGGGCCTTGTCCGGTTTCTACCATGATGATCAACACACAACTGAAGATGAAGCGCGGAACCTTGCTATGCACCGCCTCATCGCAAAAATCCCGACATTGGCAGCCCGGTGTTACAAATATCGCATTGGACAGCCTCACGTCTATCCACGCAATGATCTGTCCTACGCAGGTAATTTCTTGAATATGTGTTTTGCCGTTCCGGCGGAACCCTATGAAGTTAATCCTGTCATTGAACGCGCGATGGATAAGATTTTCATCCTCCATATGGACCATGAGCAAAACGCCTCAACATCAACGGTCCGTTTGGCGGGTTCATCAGGTGCAAACCCATATGCCTGTATCGCAGCTGGCACAGCTTGCCTCTGGGGACCGTCACATGGCGGTGCGAATGAAGCGGCACTAAATATGCTCAAGGAAATTGGCTCAGTTGACCGCATTCCTGAATTTATCGCGAGGGCACAGGACAAATCTGATCCCTTCCGCCTCATGGGCTTTGGTCACCGCGTTTACAAAGCGACAGACCCGCGCGCGCGCGTCATGCGCCGCACAACCCACGAAGTCTTGGGCGAGTTGGGCATTACAAACCCTGTCCTTGAAGTCGCAATGGAACTGGAAAAAATCGCGACGAATGAAGACTATTTCGTCAAACGCGGTCTTTATCCAAATGTCGATTTCTATTCGGGTATTGTTCTATCTGCGCTTGGCTTCCCAACTGATATGTTCACAGTTCTCTTCGCTCTCGCGCGGACGACAGGCTGGATTTCTCAGTGGAATGAAATGCTAGAAGACCCAAGTCAGCGTATTGGACGTCCGCGTCAGCTTTACTCTGGCGCTGAACTGCGTGACTTCGTTCCGATGAACAAAAGATAAGCCGGCGTATTTAGCCTAATATATCTAAAATGGCCTGCGCTGCCTTAGCGCTGGCTGTCACCTCTTTTGGACCGCGCATATTGTCGGTCTGAGCGATTAACGCGCTACTCGCCGTAGCGCGTTTTTTTGTGTCCGTCAGTAAACCAGATAAAGCCCTGGATAGCGCCTCGCCCGTCAAGTCATCTTGTATAAATTCAGGCATTAAGGCTTCTTTCGCCGCAATATTCACCAGTGAAATATATTCCAGCGTCACCATTCGGCTGACAATCGTAAAGCTTAGTCCGCTAAGTCGATATCCTACGACGGTTGGCACACCCGCGCAGGCCAATTCAGTCGTTATCGTTCCCGAACAGGCCAGAGCCGCGGTCGAACAAGCCATAACATCAAATTTCGCCGCTTCCGGCAGAAAGATAATCTCATTCAAACGTGGGTCTGCTCCTGCAGCTGCGCCAACATCTTCCGCAACAGAATCCGACACGGGGCTAATTACTGCCAAATCCGGAATGTCTCGTTTCAATGCCACCACCGCATCCGCGAATGGCTTAGACAAACGTTTTATTTCCGACTGTCGACTCCCGAGAAAGACAGAGAGTATTGGCCGTTGTCCGAGATCATATTGAAGGCGAATAGCGTTGGGGTCGCCTCCTCTATAGTCCGTATCAAAAATAGGATTCCCAACAAAAGACGTCGATAAGCCGAGCGGCGCAAAATAGGGAGCCTCAAAGGGATGTAAGGTCAGTAACGCGTCAAATAAGCGAGCCACCCGTTTCGCGCGTGAGGGCCGCATCGCCCAAACCTGCGGCGCGACATATTTTATCAACGTCTTTTCAAAACCACGTTTCCGCAAACGCTCCGCAAGACGGACCATAAACCCATAACTATCGAGGAAAACAACCACGTCGGGTTTAGCGGCTTCAACCCGGTCCGCAGCCTCAGCTATTTTTCTATATATATAGGGAAGTTTTTTGAGAGCCTCAGTGATGCCTAAAATCGCAAGCTCATCAATATCCATTTGGCTAGGAACACCGACGGATTGCATGCGCCGTCCGCCAATTCCTGCGAGACTGACATCAGGCCGCGCAGCGCGTAAAGCCTCAGCTAAATCCGCCCCTAACTTATCAGCGGAAGGCTCGACGGCAATTAGGTAGATTTTCATTCGGCTTGAGGAAGGCCAGCGATGAATAAGCCTGCCTCATCGGCGAGACGCACCACCTCTTCTCGTTCAATCACAAACGCCCCGCCGGCTTCTGCGACAATGCCGGCCAATCCTGCCTCCGCAGCATGCCGAACCGTTGCAGGACCCAAGGTCGGTAAATCAACGCGTACATCCTGATTCGGCTTTACCATTTTAGCTAAAACTCCAACGCGTTGTTCTGGCATCCCGCGCAGCTCCGTCGGTAAATTCAGCAGTCTTGTGAGCATCGCATCCGTGCCCTCTTGCGCTTCAACAGCCAGCGTTACGCCGCGCGCAACCACGGCCGCCTGACCAATATCCAGCTCTCCTATAGCAGCCGCAATTTTACAGGCTTCCAAGGCATCATCCCGATGTTCACGGTTTAGCGTAACCGTGCCGATAACGCCTTCACCTAAAATTAGATCTGCGCAGACCTCTTGTGGTGAAATTATCTTAAAGCCTTCTTGTTCAAATAATTCTAAAATGTGACGCATCAAGGAATCGTCACCTTGCCCTGCGGCTCGAATTGTACTCGGCAAATGACGCATAGCTTTCAGATCTGGTTTTAAACGCTTGAAATCTGGTCGTTTTACAATTCCAGAAAAGCAAATATGCGTACAGTCGGCTTTTTTCAATCTGCGCACCAATTTCCCAAATTGCCCAAGGCGCAAACGTTCAGCTTTCGGAAATTTTTGCACCGGTACAAAAGGATCAAGGGCAATCACAAGACCTAACGTATCGGATTCCTGCGCGGCCTCTTCCACATATTCCGGTAACCGCCCGCCACCTGCGATAAGACCAATCCGCATTTTAGTCACCGTTTTTCGGCATACAGAGAGATCGGTTTGATGCGGCGCGGATAAAGGCTACAATATCATTGACCAATTCATAGTCCCCATAAAGAGCCGCAGTATCCTCCACCCGTTCGGCAAAAGTCCCCTCTTGCGCAAATAATAAACGGTAAGCTGCACGTAAATCCCGAATTTGAACGCGCGTGAAGCCGCGGCGTTTCAAACCCACGACATTCATTCCCGCCATATGCGCTGGATTGCCAAGGACAAAACCATAGGGAATGACATCCTTCAGAACAGTTGCCATTCCGCCGATAAAGGCATGTGCCCCAATGCGCGTATGTTGATGGATAGCACAAAGCCCTCCGAGTATTGCATGGTCGCCAATGGTGACATTTCCGCCGATTTGCGCCCCATTGGATACGATGACATGATTTCCCATTTGGCCCTCATGCGCCAAATGAGTCCCAACCATGAAATAGCAATCATGCCCAATTCGGGTAACTGGCTTTCCTATATCTGTCCCGGGGTGGATGTTCACATTTTCTCTAAACGTACAACGCGGACCAATTTCAATTCCAACTTCACCGCCCCTATGTTTAAGGTCTTGCGGCTCATAGCCCATAGAAACAAACGGAAACAGGCGGCACTCCTCGCCAATGGTAGTATTACCTGACAAATTCACATGCCCTATCAGCTCAACATTATCGCCCAGCCTAACGTCCGGACCAATAATGCTGTAAGGGCCAATTTTGACGCCTTTCCCAAGCTGAGCCTTTGGATCAACGATTGCTGTGCTGTGAATTTCTACCGTCATGAACTTAGCTTATAGAGTCATTTGTGCTGCGGCAAATTTCACTTCAGCCGCAAGGGTAGCGTCGACGTCTATACGGCCTTCAAATTTGAAAAACCCCCGACGCTCTCGCGTTAGCTCAACATGCACATCCATCACATCACCAGGTTTAACGGCCTGCCGGAATTTCGCTTGTTCAACACCTGTAAAGCCAATGAAAGATCCATCAGGAACGACGCCATTTAAACCGAGAATAAGCGAACCAGCTTGCGCGACTGTTTCGATAAGCAGAACGCCCGGCATAATAGGAAATTCAGGAAAATGACCTAGAAAAACAGGCCAATCCGCATTCACATGTGTCTGAGCATGAAGCGTTGTTTCGTCTGCGGATATGACGGACTCAATGAAAAGCATGGGATCGCGGTGAGGTAAAATCTCCATGACAGCATTGCGGTCAAGAGGGAAATCCTGAGAGCATTTATGGCTCATTTTTGTTTTCCTAATTTTCTCAAGGTCACGACCGAGCGCATATGTTCCCTAATAGGTATAGCCGGCACACCTGAATACATTTCCCCTGCGGGTATATCCGTCATCACACCTGCATAGGCGGCAACAATCCCGCCGTCCCCCACCGTAACATGATCTGCAAGACCGGCACGCCCGCCCAACCGGCAGTTTTTACCAATGACACAACTGCCCGAAATACCTGCATGTCCTGCGATCATCGACCCTTCACCAATTACGACATTATGCGCTATCTGTACAAGGTTATCGATCTTCACATCCTTACCTATAACGGTGTCATCTAATTGACCCCGGTCGATACAAGAGTTTGATCCAATATGCACCGAGTCATGAATAATAACTCGGCCCAAATGCGGTATATTAAAAATACCTTTTGTGTCCTCAACCACACCGAAACCAGTGCCGCCGACAACCGAACTTGATTTAATATGACATCCATTCCCTATCACCGTGAATGACACACGAACAAAAGGTTCAATGAAGCAATTTTTTCCGATGACAACACTGTCTTCAATAATACAATGGGCGCCTATTTTCGTTCCCGCACCCACCGTTACGTTTTCGCCTAATATCGCTGTAGGGTGAATTTCAGCGGTTTCATGAATGTCAGACTTATCTAAACTCGCCTTTCCCAAGGTTACCATTTCACTACTGAGCCGCGCGAACGCAGCGCGAGGATTTTCGGTCACCAGAGCAATCATACCTGTTTCAGTAACGGATGGTTCTAATGCTTTTGTCGTCAGGCAAGCTGTCGCTCGCGCCGTTTCGAGTTGATTTTTCAAACGTTTATTAGAGAAAAAAGTTATACTGCCAGGTTGGCTCGTATTCAGGGCAGATGGCACCTCAATCATCTCATCTGCGGCACCTTTTACAGGCAGCTCGACGCCAATATCAGATGCCAATTCCGAGAGGGGAATAGGGGCACGTAAACTATAGAAATTTTTATCAATCATAACAAAGCTATAGCCTGAATTTGCCGGAGGCCTATAAAAAAAGAGCCAGTAAGAGAGAAAACTCTCTTACTGGCTCTGATAATTTGGAACTTAAGCGTTTTTTAGACAACCACGTAGCAAGCGCTATCCTTTGCGCGGCAAACGCTCGCGCGTCACTGGAACTGTCGTTAATTGGCTATTCAAACGACTAATCACAAGATCTGTTACATCCGCAGGCACGCCGTAAATCACTAAAGATTTCTCAAGAACAACATCCGCATTCCGTTCCTTTGCGATTTGTTGGATAATTGTTGCCAAACGCTGATTAATCTGTCCTATCGCTTTTGCTTCTGTAATTTTGAGCTCACGCTCAGTGTAAAGTTGTTCAACTTGAAGCTTTTGCTGATCCGCTTGAAGAGATTTGGCTTGGGCTTGTAAGGACGCATCAGAACGTAGCTCTTCAACACTAGTTTTTGTTTTTAATTGCGCCTGCAAGGATTTCGCTTTTGTCTCAAGTGGAGACCGCTTTGCCTTAATTTCAGTGCCTGCAGAAGAATAAATAGCCTCAAGCTGTCGAGCAACATGCTGTCCAACAATCGAGTCTTTAAGAACCTTTTGCGTATCAACGACAAGAATTGTTGATTGTGCAAATGATGTACCTGCAAAAGCGAGAGCAAGGGCAAAACCTGCTGCGATGCGCATAAATGTACGAGTTAACATATTAAAACCTTGTACTTGTTGTGAACTGAAAAGATTTCCGTTCATCAAAGGGTTGTTTGACTATAGGCTGAGTGAAGTCGAAACGAATAGGTCCGAATGGACTCTCCCAGAAAACACTCGCCCCTGCGGTGACACGAGGATCCAGTCCATCCTCCGTGCGTTCACAGAAAACACCGGCGACCATAATACCTTCGCAGGATGAACCCACAGTGAAAAGGTCACTTGGACCGCCTTCGGCAAATCCTGTAATAACATTGAATTGATCAGACTCGTCCAAAAGACCAACCGTACCAGCCTCAATGAAAAAACTTCCATCTAGCGAAGCTACGCCAAGCGGAAAACTCACCTCGGCATTTGCGAATGCAAAGGCATTTCCGCCGAGGGCTTGGTTCCGGAATTCTACGACTTCATCACCCGGGTTTTGAGTCTGGAATGAGAGAATACGCGGCCCAACACCAGCATTATCAAATCCGCGGAAATCGTTATTACCGCCTTTAAAAAAACGGTCATTAATGGCGACGCTATCATCACCCCAACCTCGAATGTAACCACCCGAGAGTTCGACAGATGCGATAACATTCCTGAAAAGGCCTTTATAAAAATTAGATGACAACTCGGTGCGGAGATAACGGACATCGCCGCCAATACCGGCAAGATCTTGGCTTAATAGGAAATCGAAACCGCCGGTTGGGGTAATCGGATCATTTCGGCGATCCCAAACGAAGGAATACCCAAAGATTGAAGACAATCGACCACCCAATTGCTCACAGAGAGAGATTAGGTTTCGCGTGCCCGTCGTTGTCGTACCACCCACACCTTGCCCGGCCAAAACGGCTGGACATTGATCCTGTTCTGGAAATTCAATATCTTCTTCACGAAGTGTGTAACGCCCGTTAAACCGGGTGTTTTCTGTGAGAGGGAAAGCAAAACTAACCTGCCCCCCTCTTCGGGATTGCCGGAAGTCAGCTTCTTCTAACAAATCAATAGTGGTGTCGAAGATGTTGAAACTCGCCGCCAAATTACGGCCTAAGAAGCGAGGTTCTGTGAACCGGAGATCGATTGTTCGGCGGTTAGAAGAGGCTTGAATTACAAAGCTCAGGAGTTGCCCACGTCCCCGTAAGTTACGCTGGGTGATTGACAAATCGACCAGAAACGCATCAGCAGACGAGAAACCTGCCGAAAAAGATAGCTCACCTGTGGGCTGCTCAGTCACTTCAACTTCGACAATAGCTCTATCGGGTGCTGACCCTTGCGTCTCTGTTATTTCAACATTTTCAAAGAAGCGTAGTGAGCGCACGCGTGACCGAGATCGTTCTAACAATATCCGGTTAAAAGCATCGCCCTCTACCAACTCCAATTCGCGGCGGATGACGGTGTCTAGCGTGGTGGTGTTGCCCACAATATCAATTCGTTCAATATAAGTGCGTTGCCCTTCGATAACGTTGAAAACCATATCAACGGTTTTCGTATCGCGGTTCCGGTCAATCTGCGGCTGAATATCCACAAAGGCAAAACCACCGATACCTGCAGCAAAGTTGAGACTATCAATTGCATCTTCAACGCGGCTGGCATTGTAAATTTCGCCTTTACGGAAGGGAACAAGGTTTGTGAGGAAATCCTCATTCAGGGAATCCAATTCGGTCTCAACTGAGATATCACCCCAGCGATATTCATCACCTTCATCAACGGTGAAAGTAATATAGAAATCTTCTTGGTCCGGTGTCAGTTCCGCAACGGCAGAGACAACGCGAAAATCTGCAAACCCACGATTTGTGTAAAATGTACGTAGCTGTTCTTGGTCAAACTGAAGACGCCCTGGGTCATAGTTATCATTAGAGCTAAAGAATTTATACCAACTGGATTCCGTTGTCGCCATTTCTTTACGAAGGCGACGATCTGGGAACTCAGCATTACCGATGATATTGATACGCTTGACGCCCGTCACAGGGCCTTCCGTAATTTCAAAAATCAAATCAACACGGTTTTGAGGTCGTTGCACAACTTTCGGCGAGACGGTTGCAGCAAACCGACCCGATTGGCGATAAAGCTCAATGATACGCGTGACATCTTCTTGAATATTCGCCCGTGTAAAGATGGCTCTTGGTTCAGCTTCAATCTCATCAGTGATCTTGTCTGTTTTAAGGGACTTGTTCCCCTCTAAAATGACACGGTTGATAATCGGGTTTTCGATGACAGTTACCAGAACATTTCCGTCGCCTGGTTCAATCGAAACATCCGCAAATAAACCCGTCGAGTATAGGGTTTTGATAGATGTATCCAAACGGGTCTCAGAATAAGGGTCACCTGGCGCAAAAAGAAGATAGGAAGCAACGGTATTGGCCTCAATTCGCTGGTTACCTTGAACCTGAATAGTTTTAATAATTGTCGGAGGAGCGTCTTGCGCCACAGCGACAGTACTCACACTCATGGTTCCCACGGTCAAGAAAACTGCCACAAGCGCCAGTCGCCAAATCGATAAAACTGTGAGGTAAAACTTCATAATTTATCCAGCTGAGGAGATGATACTGCCGACATACCCAATGTCATTGATTGTCAGCACCACAAATAAGGTCAGTAAAACTGCAAACCCGATTTTAAACCCAAACTCCTGTTTTTCTTGACTCAAAGGTCGTCCCACGACGGCTTCATAGCCGTAATAGACTAGATGTCCACCATCCAACACGGGCAATGGCATTAAATTAGCGAAACCTAACGCAATTGAAATGGAAGCCGCTAAAAAGGTCATGCGCAAGGCCCAGGCTTTCAGCTTCACGCCCACGGCGACATCAGCCTTTGCCGTATCTACGGCAACCTTGCCTGTAACAGTCGCGATTTTAACAACACTGCCAAGTTGTTTCCCATCTTCCTTACCCGAGAATAACCGCCCAATATAAACCCCAGTCGAGCCTAAAATATCACCCGTCTGTCTAAAACCATAGCCAATCGCTTCAATCGGCCCGTCCACCGAATCTACGCCTAATTTTCCTCGCGTGAGACTAACGCCAACTAATCCAACCTTGGACAAACCCCCGATTTCATCGCGTATTTCAGTTCTCTCAGGTGTTACGGTGAGTGCGACTTCTTTACCGCTTCGTTCAACTAGAACTTCAATTTTCGAGTTACTTCTCAAACGGATATATTGTGAAGCTGCCGATATGCTCGTCATCTCCTTGCCGTCCAGCGAGAGAATATTATCGCCAACCTCAAATCCGGCAGTAGCAGCGGGCGAATTTGGACTCACAGCACTGACTTGAGGTGTCGCAAATTGAATCCCAACAGCCATCGCAATCCCCGCAAAGAGAGCAATCGCGAGAATGAAATTGGCCACTGGCCCCGCCAGCACAACAAGAGCTCTTTGCCAAACAGGACGAAAATGAAAAACATCCTCAATGGCAGGTCCGTCTGGCTGCGCCTCAAATGCTGCCCGAATTTCTTCTAATTTTTCAGTATCAGGATTACTCGCGACCCCAGCATCGCCCGCAAATTTCACATAACCACCCAGAGGAATACGCGCGACAACCCACTCAACACCCGCCTTGGAAGTTCGGCGCCAAATTGGTTTGCCGAAACCAATAGAAAATCTATCAACTGCAATGCCAAAGAACCGTGCAACCGAATAATGTCCCAACTCATGGAAAAAGACGAGAAAAGACAGGACCAGAACAAAGCTGAACACTGCAATTAGCGTAAGCATTACTCCTGTCAGCATAATTTCCCAATCTTTAATGGAACGCCCAATGGCCGCACAATAGAGCGCCCAATAGACTGTATGAATCCTCTTAACTTGGATGCCGTAAAGCAAGCCTGCTTACAAGTTTACAATATGCTCATCTACAGTACGGCGCGCATGCCTATCGAGATCCATAACGCCCCGTGCATCAGCAGGCGGGCGGCTAAAACAGGCCGCTTTTGCATGGGAGTCCAGAGCCCGTTCGACCAATTGAGCAATTCCGAGGAAAGGGATTTGTCCCTCCAAGAAGGCCGCGACAGCTTGTTCATTTGCAGCATTCAACACGCAAGGGGCTTGCCCCCCCGCCTCAAGTGCCTCCCGCGCCAAACGCAGGGCCGGAAATTTCACTGTATCAGGTTCAAAAAAGGTCAACCCTGCGATTTTGGCAAAGTTCAACTGCTCTACGGGGGCAGATATGCGCTTCGGCCAGCCCATCGCATAGGCAATGGGTGTTCGCATGTCGGGACTGCCCATTTGCGCCAAAACAGAGCCATCAATATATTCGACCATCGAATGAATGATGGATTGCGGATGGACAATCACATCAATTTCGCGGCTGGGTCGATCAAATAACCAACTTGCTTCAATTAATTCGAGGCCTTTATTCATTAAGGTCGCAGAATCGATACTGATTTTAGCGCCCATAGACCAAACGGGATGGTTTAGCGCGTCTTCACGGGTGACGTTTTTCAGTGCCTCCAGTGACGCCGTTCGAAACGGCCCACCTGAGGCGGTTAGGATTAATCTCCGAACTCCAGCTTTATCATCCTCTAAAACTTGGAAAATCGCATTATGCTCGGAATCAACAGGAAGAAGCGTCGCGCCAGACGCTCTAACGGCTGCCATAAACGTCTCACCTGCACATACGAGGCATTCCTTATTGGCAAGGCCGATATAATTGCCCTGCTCTACAGCGGCAAGGGTTGGTTCCAATCCAGCTGAGCCAATAATCGCCGCCATAGTGAAATCCGCTGAACGGCGCGCAGCTTCGATAAGGGCCTCTGGACCAAAGCCCGTTTCTATCCCTGTGCCTGCCAGTTTCGCATTGAGGACCTCAGCACCACTGGAGTCGGCTAAAGCAACAAATTCGGCACCAAACTCTAAGGCTTGCTCCGCAATTAAGTCCGCACTTTTATTCGCCGTGAGTGCCACAATTTTATAACTATCCGGCGCAGCATTTCGGACTATATCCAGCGTATTTTTTCCGATCGAGCCGGTTGAACCTAAAACTGAGATACGTTTCATCATTAGCTCGGCCAAACACCTGGAAAAATGAATAATATAATTGCCACGCCCACAATTGCAGCCATTAAACTATCCAAACGATCCAGCAATCCACCATGCCCCGGCATAAGCCCGCCTGTATCTTTGACATTCAAGGTTCGCTTCACACCAGACTCAAACAAATCCCCTAAAACAGATAAAATCGCAATAGGAAGCGCCAGCAAGACACCTGATAGCCAGCCAATTCCGACTAAATGACCGAAGAGCGCGCCCAACACGACTGCAAGGGCTTGGCCAGAGAAAAATCCAGACCATGTTTTATTCGGTGAGAGCTTGGGAGCAAGTTTAGCGCCGCCAAACATTGAGCCTCCGAAATAAGCTCCGACATCCGCGCCAATGACGCAGGCAATAACAAAGAGAAGCCGTTGAAACCCAACCGTATCGAAACCAATATTATTTCCACGTAGGCCAATCATCAAAAGCGTTGGAATAATAATGTAAAAAGCACCCAATGCCGCCCATATCATGCGAGATTTCTTGTTCCCGCCTGCCCGCACGGCTTGTACGCCTATGACAGCTAAAGCCGTCACAAAAAGTGTCATGGCGGCATACCCGAAATTATATTGAACGACGTAAATAACGCCAGCAAGCAAGCCAATAACGGGGGTCACATAAGCGGGTAAAGCTGGCGATGGGTCGCTCATGCGCACCCATTCAAATAACATACGCCCGCCAAATAATCCCGCTAGCGCCGCCCAAAGCCAGCCGCCGAAGTAAAATGGTGCAACGCAAAGCAGCACCATTCCAATCGCTGAAATTACACGGACACCCACTCCAGAAAATTTAGGTTTTGAGGCGGGGATATCAACCATCCTACGCGACTTCCGACGCGTCTAAATTTCCAAATCGGCGTGTGCGTAATTTGAATTCAGAGATTGCGGCTTGCAAATCATTGACTGTAAAATCAGGCCAGAGAACATCTGTGAACACAAACTCAGCATAGGCAGATTGCCACAGCAGGAAGTTACTTATTCTCTTTTCCCCGGATGTTCGGACAACCAAATCAACATCAGGAAGCCCAGCAGTATCGAGAAATTGCCCGAAATCAGACTCCGTCATGTTGTCAACATCAATCCCGGCTTTAGAGGCTTTGGCTGCCGCCCGCAAAAGCTCATCTCGCCCGCCGTAATTAAAAGCAATATTCAAACAAAACGCCGTATTTTGCCGCGTGGTATCTTCGACCCGTTTAATCAGTTCGAGCAAGTCAGGAGTGAGACCCTCACGCGAGCCCAAAATCCGAACGCGGACATTTCGGCGATGCAGGGTCTCCAAATCACTCTCAACATATTCACGTAAGAGATTGAATAACGCAGCAATTTCTGCCTTTGGCCTAGTCCAATTTTCCGTCGAAAAACTATAAAGCGTCAGGCATTTGACCCCAATTTCGGAGGCCCCTTCGACAACTCGGCGCACGGTTTTAACCCCCTGCGTATGGCCAAAGACGCGAGGTCTATGGCGCGCGCGGGCCCATCGACCATTACCATCCATAATGATCGCAATATGCGCCGGCATGCCGGGATATGTCGGCGATTGGCCCATTTAGACTTGCATAATTTCGGCTGATTTGGCTTCGAGGGCTTTTTCGATTTCTGCAATCACAGCATCCGTTGCTTTCTGTGTATCGGATTCATGGGCTTTACGCTCATCTTCACTCATGCCCTCTTTCTCAGCCTTTTTAAGCGTTTCCATCGCATCTCTACGAACATTGCGAACTGCGATTTTCGCATTCTCGGAATAGGAGCCCGCAACTTTCGTCAAATCCCGTCGGCGTTCTTCTGTGAGAGGCGGCATTGGGATTCGAATAGTCTGCCCATCCACAACGGGGTTGATCCCAAGGTTTGACTGACGCAACGCCTTCTCCACGGCGGCGACTTGGGTTTTATCCCAAACACTGACGACAAGCATGCGCGCTTCAGGGACGCTGACATTACCAACCTGATTGAGCGGCATCTCAGATCCATAAGCCTCAATCGTAATATTATCGAGCAATGCCGTATTCGCACGCCCTGTCCGCAGGCCAGAAAATTCTGTCCTCAAGGATGCGACAGCGCCGTCCATACGTTTGCGGTAATCCGCGATGTTAAATTCAACGGCCATGTGGCCCTCCTTCATTCCAATCTAACCTGACAGCCTTAAATGGCGAAATCAGGACGCGATTGTGGTACATCTGCCTTTACCTGCCATCACGCGATCAAAACCGCCCTGATCAGCAAGAGAGAAGACTATAATTGGGATGTTATTCTCCCGCATCAAGGTCACCGCTGATGCATCCATCACGCGCAGATCATCTGACAGAACTTTATGATAGGTCAGCGTGTCATAGCGTTTAGCATCCGGATTCGTTTTCGGATCACTATCATAAACACCGTCAACTTGCGTACCTTTCAACAGAGCGTCGCATTCCATCTCTGCCGCGCGTAAGGCGGCTGCCGTATCTGTTGTGAAAAACGGGTTCCCTGTCCCGGCTGCAAAAATCACGACCCGGCGTTTTTCCATATGCCGCGCCGCTTTACGGCGGATGTAAGGCTCGCACACTGTTGGCATGGGTATAGCGGATTGGACGCGGGTGTGAACGCCAATTTCCTCAAGCGCGCTTTGCATCGCCAGCGCATTCATTACTGTGGCCAACATCCCCATATAATCAGCCGAAGAGCGTTCAATGCCAGAAGCTGAAGCCGACAAGCCTCGGAAAATATTCCCCGCCCCGATTACAAGTGCTATCTCTAGCCCTTTGTCATGCGCGGCTTTGATTTCACCCGCGAAACGCTTCACCGTATCTGTATCGATACCATAGGCTTTTGAGCCCATAAGAGCCTCGCCAGAAATTTTCAACAAAACACGTTTATAATTATATTCGTTCGCCATGAACTCCCTTGTCTTTCGAATGCACCGAATGCGACTCTCTCTTATTTGAGGTGAATATAGGCATGAGAAGCGCGAGGGCTAGGAAAACTTACGCGTAATCCGGCTAGAAATCCATATGGGCTAAATAAGTCCCTAAAGAAAAGGCCGCGTCTCTTTCGAAGCGCGGCCCAATAATTTAAAAATGTAAGAAAAACTAGGAACCAGCCACAGCTGCAGCAACTTCTGCCGCGAAGTTTTCTTCCTTTTTCTCAATGCCGTCACCCACTTCCATGCGGACATAGCCCGTCATTTTAATGTCAGCGCCGAGCGCTTTGGCTTCATTGGCAATGATTGTTTCGACATTATGGTCAGGATCCATGACAAACATTTGCGTCATCAAGACAGATTCTTTGAAGAATTTGACCATGCGGCCTTCGACCATTTTATCAACAATCGCTTCCGGCTTGCCAGATTCAAGCGCTTCATCTTTCAGAGCTTTACGCTCTTTCGCGACAAGGTCTTGATCCAAATCATCCGTTGTTAGCGCCAAAGGCGAAGTCGCCGCAATGTGCATAGCAATCTTTTTCGCCAAAGCATTAAGCTTGTCAGTGTCGCCCTTCGATTCAAGCGCAACCAAAACACCAATACGGCCCATACCTGGCGCAGCGGAGTTATGGATATAGCCTTCAACAACGCCCGCAGACACGCTGAGCTTTTCCATACGGCGCAAGGACATGTTCTCGCCGATTTTCGCAACAAGATCAGTCAAGAATGTTGTGACAGATTTACCATCGATTTGAGCCTCGCGAAGCGCCTCTGTGTTATCGACACTCAAAGCCGTTGATGCGATTTGCGCAACAGCGGTTTGGAACCCTTCATTGCGGGAAACAAAGTCAGTCTCTGAGTTTACTTCCACAAGAACGCCTGTCGTGCCTTGCGTTGCGACAGCCACTAGGCCTTCAGCCGCAACACGGCCAGCTTTCTTATCGGCTTTCGCAATGCCTTTTGTCCGCAACCAATCAATGGCCGCCTCCATGTCACCATTAGATTCATTGAGGGCTTTTTTACAGTCCATCATGCCGGCAGATGTTTTATCGCGCAGCTCTTTAACGAGTTTAGCTGTGATAGCAGCCATATCGGTCTCCTATTCGGATTGGATGAGTTGGGTTTGACCTCCAGATAGGAAGTCAAATTTAAAAATATAAGGTCTGCGAGCAGACAGAGTGTAGCGATTTAAAACTCGCCAAGCTTCCCTTCAGCTTTCGCAAGAAGATAATAAAACGTAACGCGGTTTTTCATCCGCGTTGGTTTCATTGTAAGACAGACAGCTTTGACCTTTTCCATCGCGGCCTCTTTGTCATCAATGCCCATTTTCTTTTTCATGAAACCTTTGACGATTGTCTCAAGCTCAGTTTCATCAGAACAAGCGACATATTTGCTGTCACGGTTTGAAAGCGAAGCCCCAAGGTGTTTTTGAATTTTCAAGACGACTTCAGGGTCAACATCCGCATCATATTCACGGGTTACGCGCAAATATTCAGATTCTTCTTTCGCATCGGCTGCAGGTGCTGCCTTTTTCTTTGCAGCAGGTTTA
The DNA here is from genome assembly GCA_964460585.1 of uncultured Algimonas sp. Taxonomy (GTDB): domain Bacteria; phylum Pseudomonadota; class Alphaproteobacteria; order Caulobacterales; family Maricaulaceae; genus Litorimonas. Next base: position 791 of record CAYWSI010000028.1, on the reverse strand, counting down.
GTCTTCTTCGCAGCTGGCGCTGGCTTTTCAACGGCAGGTGCAGGTTCTGGAGTTGGCGCAGGCTTTTCTGCGGCAGGCGCAGGTTCTGGCGCAGCGGCGGCGACAGGTGTTTGAAGCATAACTTCTTCAATATGCTCAGATGCACCAATATCTTGTCCCAAGGAAGCTTGAGCTTCGGTCATACCGTCAAGAACGGCATCCGCCATCAATTCACAATATAGCTGGATGGCGCGAGCCGCATCATCATTTCCGGGGATAGGCATATCCGCAGCCGCTGGATCACAATTTGTATCGAGAATAGCGACAACAGGAATACCCAAACGACGGGCTTCCTTAATGGCGATGTTTTCTTTGTTCGTATCAATGACAAACATAAGGTCAGGCTTCCCGCCCATATCCTTGATGCCGCCGAGAGCCTTTTCAAGCTTTTGCATTTCGCGGTCTAGTTTCAAGTTCTCTTTCTTCGTGAGACCTGTTTCGGCATCTGCGCCTTGATCACCCAAAAGTGCTTCAAGCTCTTTCAAACGCGCGATGGATTTTGTGACGGTCTGCCAATTTGTAAGCATGCCGCCCAACCAACGATGATTGACGTAATATTGCGCGCAGCGCTTTGCCGCCGTTGCAACAGGGTCTGACGCCGCACGTTTCGTCCCAACGAAGAGAACGCGGCCACCTTTTGCGGCAATCTCGCGGACTTCTTTAAGGGCCGTGTGTAGGAGCGGAACAGTCTGGGACAAATCCATAATATGGATGCCAGAGCGCGCACCAAAAATATAAGGTGCCATTTTTGG
>CAYWSI010000027.1:0-17759 GCA_964460585.1 uncultured Algimonas sp. | reverse complement strand
TTCCCCTGCCATAGGGAAACGTAAAATGCTGCAATTCGTCAACACGCCTCGTGATATGCCAGCAAAACGGGATGCCGAGGTCCGCAATGAAGATTATTTAGAAGTTTACGGGGACTACATCGGCGAAAAAGCCCAAGAACAGGCCTCACGCTGTAGCCAATGCGGGGTTCCTTTCTGCCAGAACCACTGTCCCTTAGAAAATAATATTCCAGACTGGCTAAAACTCACGGCAGAAGGTCGCACACAAGAAGCTTGGGAAGTGTCTAATGCGACGAATAATATGCCGGAAATTTGCGGACGTATTTGTCCGCAAGACCGTCTGTGTGAAGGCTCCTGTGTTATCGAGCAATCTGGCCATGGGACCGTCACAATCGGCTCCGTCGAACGGTTTTTATCAGACACGGCCTGGCAAGAAGGCTGGATTCAGCCCCTTGCACCCAAAAAAGAGCGGGCTTTATCCGTCGGTATCATCGGCGCTGGACCTGCGGGCCTCGCGGCAGCTGAACAAATGCGAGAGCAAGGTTGGCAAGTGAAAGTTTATGACCGTCATGACCGAGCTGGCGGATTACTCATTTATGGTATTCCAAACTTCAAACTGGATAAATCCATCGTAGAGCGCCGCGTGAAGCGGCTAAAAGACGGCGGCATTACCTTCGTTCTTAACTGCGATGTCGGCACTGACATTAGTTTTGAAAAACTGCGCGAAAAGCACCAAGCGGTCCTGATTTCAACGGGTGTCTATAATGCGCGTGATCTCTCGGTTCCCGGTGCGGGCGCTAAAGGGGTCGTACCCGCCTTAGACTTCTTGATTGAAAGTAATCGCCGCGGATTAGGCGATAAAGTCAAAGCAGAGACAGCCGATGGCAAGAAAGTTGTCGTGATTGGCGGGGGCGACACCGCAATGGATTGCGTTAGAACCGCTGTTCGCCAAGGCGCTTCCTCTGTGACCTGCCTTTACCGCCGCGACCATGCGAATATGCCGGGCTCTCGCCGCGAGACCGCCAATGCTCAAGAAGAAGGCGTGACATTTGAATGGCTCGCCTCGCCTCAAGCCGTCCACGACACAGACGGCCAAGTGAGCAAACTCCGCGCTGACCGCATGAGACTTGGTCCAAAAGACGCCTCAGGACGCCAATCACCAGAAACCACAGGTGAAACTTTCGACGTCGACGCGGATATTGTCATCAAAGCGTTGGGGTTTACGCCAGAAGATATGAAGACACTGTCTCCGGAACTTACCGTCACCCGTTGGGGGACGCTCCGCGTGAACCCGCTAAGTTTTGAAACCAATTTGCCCGGCGTTTACGCGGCTGGCGATATTGTTCGCGGAGCCAGCCTTGTTGTCTGGGCTATCCGCGAGGGTCGCGACGCCGCCGCCGTCATGCACAAATATCTGCTCGGCTTAGAACGGGCTGCAGTTCTAGAGGCCGCAGAATGAGGAAAGATATCAAGCCAGCCCAGACGAACAAAACCCCACAAAAAATAAGTAATTTAATGACCGATCAAAATAACTGGTTAAGCGACTATACGGTGAAGCGCGACGCGCTCATCGCCGCCAATGCCTATGACCCCGCGCATGAGCACGCCAATTGCGGCGTTGGACTTGTCGCCTCTGTCGACGGAACAGCGCGGCGCGATGTCGTTGAAAAATCTATCCAAGCCCTGAAAAATGTCTGGCATCGCGGCGCGGTGGATGCGGATGGAAAGACAGGCGACGGCGCAGGTATTCGCCTTGATATTCCGCAAGAATTTTTCCGCGCCCAAATTGAGCGCGCAGGTCATAAACCAGCCAATGTTAAAATTGCGGTCGGCATGATTTTCTTGCCGCGAACAGATTTCGAAGCCCAAGAAGCTGCCCGGACTATTGTCGAAACAGAGCTCCTAAAAGAAGGCTTTTATATTTATGGCTGGCGGCAAGTTCCGATTGATGTGTCCATCATTGGTGAGAAGGCAAAAGCGACACGCCCGGCGATTGAACAAGTCATGTTTCGCGACCCAAAAGGCCGTAAGGGAAATACGCTTGAGCGCGAGCTTTATATTGTTCGTCGCCGCATTGAAAAGCTCGTCATCAAAGCCGCCATTCCAAGTTTTTACGTCTGCTCTCTCTCAGTTCAGACAATCATCTATAAAGGCATGTTTCTGGCGGAAGATATTGATAATTTCTATCCTGACCTCAAAGATGATCGCTTTATTTCGCGCGCCGCGATTTATCACCAACGTTTCTCAACCAATACATTCCCGTCTTGGAAACTGGCCCAGCCTTTCCGAATGTTGGCCCATAATGGCGAAATCAATACGCTGAAAGCCAATATAAATCACATGAAGAGCCATGAGATTAAAATGGCATCTTCAGCCTTCTCTGAACGCTCTGAGGATGTGAAACCCGTTATCCAAAAAGGCAGCTCTGACTCTGCGGCTTTAGATGCCGTTTTTGAACTCCTGGTTCGCGCTGGACGTTCGGCCCCAATGGCGAAGACACTGCTAATACCAGAAGCCTATTCCAAACGCGGCGACCTTATGCCGGAAAGCTGGCGGTCCCTCTATGAATATTGCAATGCTGTTATGGAGCCTTGGGACGGTCCCGCCGCCCTTGCCGCCTATGACGGGCGTTGGGTTATGGCAGGCCTTGATCGTAACGGTTTGCGGCCCTTGCGCTTCTCACTCTCAAAGGACGGCATTCTCGCGGTTGGATCCGAAACAGGCATGTGCCCGATGGATGAAGCTGAAATCGTACAGCGCGGCGCGTTAAAACCTGGCCGCATGATCGCAGTCGATTTGGAAGAAGGTAAATTTTACGATTCCGATAAAATTATCGATGAGCTAGCTGGCAAGAGACCTTACAAAAAATGGCTCGAAAAATCGATCAATTTGGACGAAAAACTCGCAGGGCCAGAAAGTGTTACGCTAACAGGTGAAGCCCTCGCACGCCGTCAAATGTCATGCGGTCAAACCTTAGAAGATTTAGAACTTATTCTCTCGCCAATGGCAGAAATGGGGAAAGAGACGGTTGGCTCAATGGGGGATGATACGCCGCTGGCTGTCTTATCAGATATATACCGTCCGCTTAGCCATTTCTTCCGTCAGAACTTCAGCCAAGTCACAAATCCGCCGATTGACCCGCTACGGGAAACGCGGGTGATGGGACTGAAAACACGTTTCAGAAACTTGCGAAATATTCTGGCCGAAGCGGGCACCCAAACCAAAGAAATGCTTGTCCTCGAAAGCCCCGTCATGACGACGGGCATGTATGAGCGCTACGTCAAAATGGTCGGGAAGAAAAAGGTCTGCGTCATTGATTGCACCTTTGACCCCAATGAAGCGCGGGCGAAGCCGGGTGGACGAACCCTAAAATCTCTCTTGGCGCGCATTAAAAAAGAAGCCGAAGAAGCGGTTCAACAAGGTATTGAAAACATTGTCCTGTCTGATGAATTTACAGATGAAAATAAAACGGCTGCCCCCATCATTCTCTGCGTTGGCGCGGTGCAAACTCATCTCGTTGAACAGGGGCTTCGCTCCTCCTGTTCAATTCTTGTCCGCTCCGCTGAATGTTTAGATACGCATTATTTCGCGGTCTTAATTGGTGCAGGCGCGACAGCCGTAAATGCCTATATGGCGCAGGATTCCTTGTCGGACCGCGTGAAGCGCGGCCTGCTCGACATGTCCACCGATGAAGCCGTCGCCCAATATAAAAAGGCGATTGAAGGCGGCCTTCTGAAGATAATTTCGAAGAACGGCATTTCCGTTATCTCCTCTTATCGCGGCGGAAATAATTTCGAAGCCCTTGGCTTATCCCGTGCGCTCGTCGGAGAAAACTTCCCGGGCATGACCAGCCGAATTTCAGGCATTGGCCTCGCAGGCTTAGAAGTCACGACCATTGCCGCCCATGAAGCGGCCTATGAATCCTCAGTTGTCAGATTGCCTGTCGGCGGACTTTACCGTGTCCGAGCCAAGGGTGAACGTCATGCCTATCAAGCTGACATGATCCATATGTTGCAAGAAGCCACAACACGGGAGGACTATGAGCTTTACCGCAAATATGCGGAGGTCGTGAACAATCAAGCACCGATACAAATTCGAGATTTATTAGATTTCAAACCAGCTGGGAAAGCGCTTCCGTTAAGCCGCATCCAATCGGTCAATGAAATTCGCCGCCGGTTTTGTACGCCGGGCATGTCGCTCGGCGCGCTCTCACCAGAAGCGCATGGCACGTTAAATATCGCTATGAACCGTATCGGCGCAAAATCCGTATCAGGCGAAGGCGGCGAAGATCGTGCGCGCTATAAACCTTTGCCAAATGGCGACAATCCTAACTCGGCGGTCAAGCAAATTGCTTCGGGGCGTTTCGGCGTCACAGCTGAATATTTGAACCAATGCCGCGAGATAGAAATCAAAGTCGCGCAAGGAGCGAAGCCGGGCGAAGGTGGGCAGCTACCGGGTTTCAAAGTCACAGAAATGATTGCGAAATTCAGAAATGCGACGCCAGGCGTGACGCTTATTTCCCCGCCGCCGCATCATGATATTTATTCCATCGAAGATCTCGCGCAGCTCATCTATGACTTGAAGCAGATTAACCCAACTGCGCGTGTGGCTGTGAAACTCGTCGCAAGCTCTGGCGTGGGAACAATTGCAGCGGGCGTGGCAAAAGCCAAAGCCGATACAATCCTCATCGCAGGTCATAATGGCGGCACGGGAGCCTCCCCCAACACAAGCTTGAAATATGCCGGTATCCCATGGGAGCTCGGCCTGTCAGAAGCGCACCAAGTTCTTACACTCAATAATTTGCGCGACACGGTGACCCTTCGTACCGATGGCGGCCTTAAGACTGGCCGCGATATTGTTATCGCAGCTCTCTTGGGCGCGGAAGAATATGGTATCGGCACATTATCCCTTGTCGCCATGGGCTGTATTATGGTGCGTCAGTGCCACTCCAACACCTGTCCCGTCGGCGTCTGCGTTCAAGATCCTGCTTTGCGTGAAAAATTTACAGGCACACCTGAAAAGGTTATTAATTTAATGACCTTTATCGCGGAAGATGTTCGCGAAATTTTGGCGAGCATGGGCTTCGAAACGCTTGATGAAATCATCGGACGGACCGACCTCCTCGCGCAGGTCAGCCGCGGCGCTGAAAATCTTGATGACCTCGACCTAAATCCAGTCTTAGCCCAAGTCGAGGGAACCCGCGTCATGGATAGCCGCCAAGGGCGCATTGAGGTGCCCGATACGCTCGACCCTCAAATCGTCAAAGATGCCGCGCAATTATTTGAGCGCGGAGAAAAAACACATCTGACCTATGCCGTTCAAAACACGCACCGCGCTGTTGGAACGCGAACCAGTTCTCATATTTACCAAAAATTCGGCGCGGAAGGTATGCCAGCAGGGCACCTCACCGTACGGCTACGCGGATCGGCGGGACAATCGCTTGGCGCATTTGGCATGACAGGTCTTCGCCTTATCGTTGACGGAGACGCCAATGATTATGTCGGCAAAGGCCTATCTGGTGCCGAAATCATTGTGGCCCCGCAAGGGCGGTCACCAATTGACCCTCACGCCTCTGCCATTATCGGAAACACATGTCTTTACGGCGCAACAAAGGGAACGCTTATGGCCGCGGGCCGAGCGGGGGAACGTTTTGCCGTCCGCAATTCTGGCGCAGAAACTGTCGTCGAAGGTCTCGGTACAAATGGCTGTGAATATATGACCGGCGGCACAGTCGTCGTACTGGGCTCTGTCGGCGATAATTTCGGCGCAGGCATGACGGGCGGCATGGCCTATCTCTATGATGTCGACGACCAGTTTGAGAAAGCGGTCAACCCTGACAGTGTCGTTTGGCAACGTTTCGGCAGCGAGTTTTATGAAGAGCAATGCCAAGATCTTATCCGGAAACATGCGGCCCAAACCGGAAGCGAGTTTTCCAAAAAAATCTTAGCGGAATGGGAGTTTTCACGTACAAAGTTTTGGCAAATCATCCCAAAGGAAATGCTCAACCGATTAAACGTACCGCTTCAAGACGCTGCAGAATGATATAATCCAAATAGAAAAAGGCCCGATCACTGACCGGGCCTTTTTAATAAGCGATAGATAAATACTTATCGCTTTTTCAAGGCTGCCGCTAAATCTGCCGCTTTGGCCTCTTTCAACGCAGCGCAAAGCTCAATGCTTTCCAAAGTTTGCAAGAGGCTACGTTCATAGCCCGGCATGAGTTCCGCATTGGCCTCGACAAAATTGCGAACATCATCACGGCCTTCTATCGAGCAGAAGTTACGGCCCGCACCCGGCAAACCACCTTTACGGACATCCGGGACTTTTTTGACATAGGTGGGCAAGTTCGCTTTGAACCACTCCCATGTCTGGGTTCCGTATTTCTCAGACCCTAATAAGCCGTTCAATACAGTGCCGGCTTGACGGCCCGTTAAAGGACTATCTTCAGACAAAACAACATCCGCTAACAGCGTCTTATAAACCTCATCATCTTGCGTCGCCGCCAGCGCGCCCGCAGCCGAGCCTTTTTCCAAAGATGAACCATCGGCTGCCAGTTTGAGCATGGGTTCATAGGCGTCCGCGCCCGCACTGCGCATTGTTTCTCGCAGCGCAAGACCTAACATATTTGGCGCAAGGACCGATTTATTCGCCTCGCCATCCAAACCAAGATATTGACGGCCTTGCTTGATCATTAAATTTTTGATCTCTGCGTCCTGGCCTGTTCGCACAAGCAGCCCTGCCAAGGCTGGCGCCAGAAGATTACCTTCAACCGTGTCGGTTCCAACAATCCGCTGATAGCGCGCCTTATAGGTTTTCGTAACATGGCGCGCGAGGTCTTGCGCGCTGTCAGGCATTTCGCTGCGCATAAAGCCAAGTAAGCGAGTTGAACCCGAGGCCACATCATATTCAGGATGGGCGGCAAATGCACTCATACCCTCCAAAAAGACGCTCGCGTCTACTTCCCCAGCCCTGAATGCCGCGACAAGACTATCTTGCGCTGTCAAAGCTTCGCGGGTGTTGAGCTCGTCTAAATTTTCAACCAGCGAAGCCCAAGCGTCGCTATCCATTGTAAATCTGTAATAGCCCGCGCCATTTTGGTTTAGGCTAACCCAATCCACCGCGCCCGGAATTTTAATCTGGGTTTCATTCTGGTCTAGCAAGGTGCATTCCTTGCCGACTTGGCCGTTTTGACCATAGGCAATACAAACTGGAATTTTCCAAGTTTGCCCTTGCTGTGTTTTCGACCCTAGCGGTGCATAGCGTTTTTGGCTCAATACAATGCCTGTAACAGGACCTGTACCTTTAACAGGGTCAGTGAAAATTTTAGCTTTCACAAGCGGCAGGCCAGGCTGGTCCACGAAACTCTTCATCGCCTCAACGACATTAGGATTGCCTGACCCATCTGCGATAGATTGGAAAAAATCATCCCCCGTCGCAACATCATCCGCGTAGCGGTCCATATGTAGGCGCACGCCTTTTTGGAAAGCTTCCTCGCCGACGAAGCTCTCAAACATGGACAAAACGCCGCCGCCTTTACGGTATGTAATCCCGTCGAACTGATCCATGACATTTTCGGATCGCGCCAGCGGTTCGCGAACTTTCCGCGTGGTTGACAGCGTATCAATATTCATCGCGCCCAAAGCACTATTCAGCGTATTGCGATCATAATTTCCGTCAGGGTACGCCAAAGCTGTTCCCTTATTGCCAGCCCAAGTCGCGAACGCCTCGTTCAGCCAAATATCTTCCCACCAAACAGGCGTGACCAAATTGCCGAACCATTGATGTGCGAGTTCATGGGAATGTACACCATTATAAGCGCGTTTCTGATTTAACGGCGAGTTCTCGTTCAAGAGCAGCAGAAATTCACGGTACACAATCGCGCCGGGGTTTTCCATTGCACCGAAGGCATAATCAGGCGCGGCAATCAAATCGAGCTTTTCATAAGGATAAGGACTACCGAAATATTCTTCCAAAGCTGTCAGAATAGCTTCCGTACCTTCGAGCGCATATCGAACCTCTTCGCCCTTGCCTTTGGCTGTCAACCCGCGCAATTTCAGCGGTGTCTTGCGGACAGAGTTTGGCGGAATCTCTCCAAAATCAACAACATCATAAGGTCCAACAGCAAAGGCAATCAGATAGGTCGGCAAGGGGCGCGTTTGCGCAAATTGATGCTTCGTCCATGTCTGCCCGTCAATCTTAACATCAGTAGTTCCCGTTTTTGGCGTATTGGAAATGACGACTTCATCAGACGGTGATGTGATAGAGAGAGTGAAAGGCACTTTGAATTTGGGTTCATCAAAACTTGGAAAAGCCTCGCGCGCACCGAGAGGCTCAAACTGCGTGACAATATAGGCATCTTCACCGCGCCGAACTTGATAGGCGGAGTTGAGATTCTGGTTATAAGGCGTTTCATAGTCTAGCGTGATGACGCCGTCGCCTGCTGGAATATCTCCATCAGCTGTCAAATAAGCGACGCCAGACGGGGCTTCGGTTAACGGGATAGCCGTAAACGTCAATTCTTTTGAAGACCCATCTGCATAATCAATCTTTGCAGATTTAACCGTCATTTCCTTCGCGTGAATCCAGATGCGATCTTCGCTCTCATTGATTGTCACATCAATCGCAACCGTACCGGACATCCCGTCTTGCTGCGGGTCAATTGTCATATCAACACGGTAGCTCTTAGGCGAAACCGTATCTGGTAATTCTGCATGCGGTATCAATTTATAGATTTGCGCCGCGTCTTGAGTGAGCTGCGCTTCAGTCGATTTTTCTGTCAGCTGATCGGCGGCTTTTTCACAGCCTGCCAAGAGCAAACAGCTCAGACTTACAGACGCGAGAAATTTACTAAACTGCATAATATCACCCTAAAACAATCATTTTAACGCTCCTAGCCTACTCAAAACGGTAAATCATACTGAAATCTTCTATAGTCGTGCAAAAATCAAACTCGCTATTTATAAAGTTATGGTATAACAACTGCCAGATGAGCGCCAATAGCGACATATCAGAAGACGACCTAAAAACCGTAGCGGATGATCGTTTTGATCAGCCCAACAGGCGTGGCCGCCCAGGACGCCTACCGCCAGATCATTCCACCATCATCACACGCCGCATTACAGCCTTGGCAGTGGGCCTAGGCGTTATAATGGCGGTTGGGAAATTTTGGCTCTGGGGCGAAACAGGCAGCGTTGGTGTTTTAGCCTCGCTCGTTCATTCTGGTCTGGATATGTTTGGCGCGATTGCCAGCTTTATCGCCGTGCGCTTTGCCGCGAGAAAACCTAATTTCGACTATCGGTTTGGTTTTGGTAAGGCCGAAAGTTTTTCTGCCGTCTTCCAAGTTTGTCTTGTCGTTCTGGGCGCCGCTCATCTCTTGCAGGAAGTCTTTGGTCATTTCGGACATGCGCATGGGCATGGCGTCTCGCAAACAGGCCCCGCTATAATGGTACTCCTCATTTTTATTGCGCTGACATTTTGGCTTATCATCGCGCAAAGCTGGGCTATCCGCGCAACAGGATCCATTGCTGTGCGCGGAGATCGCGCGCATTATATCGCCGACTTACTCGCCAATATTTTCGTCATTATCGGTATCGCGGTTGCGAGCTATACGCCCTTTGCTTGGGCAGATGCCCTTGTCGGCGGTCTCATGGCGTTCTGGTTATTATACACGGCCTTTAAGATCGCCCAGCTGGCTTGGGGTCAGCTCATGGACCGAGAACTTAACCCAGATGAGCGGCGCACAATTGAGCGCCTCGCAATGGCGGACACGCAAATACGCGCCGTCACAGAATTGCGCACGCGCGCGGCTGGACCGCATTTACATATTCAAATGCGTCTCGACCTCGATGAGACATTGACCCTTTCCGAAACGCATGACCTTATTTTGGCCGCTGAAAAGCGTATTATGGGAGCTTTCCCAGCTGCTGATGTATTGATTTACCCTCACCCAGCTGGCTGCGGACATAATCATGGGAATGCCTTGTTTCAGACACCTTCACATTAACTGAAAAAGAAACAGCGCGTTAAGGCTTCATTTGCCATGTTCATCTAACACGCCTTCATGCGGACGCTTTATCATTTCCCCCTGCACCCGCCTTCCCGAATGGCACGTATTGCCTTAGCCGAGAAGAAGTTGAAGGTGCGTGAGCTTGTCGTCAATCCTTGGCAAGCTGAGCCTGAATTTACATCATTAACCGCCGAAGCTGTGCCGCCTGTCCTAATTGACTTGACGCAAGAAGGTACTCTGACAATCAGCGGCGTGCGGGCTATTACCGAATATGCGAATGATGGATCAAAACGAAATCCACTCCTATCTGAAGACGCCTTTGAGCGCGCGGAAGCGCGCCGTATCTGTCAATGGTTCAATGAGCGTTTCACCACCGAAGTTGATGCCTATATCCTAAGCGAAAAAGTCGAACGCGCTGTCTTATCGCAAACGCAGTATGATGTCGGGCCTGCCGACCCAAAAGTGCTTCGTGAGGGACGTTTATATTTGGCAGAACATTTAACTTATCTGACATCGCTTTTAGAAAAACGTGATTGGCTGGCCGGACGAAGATATTCGCTTGGTGATATTGCAGCGGCCGCGCATTTGTCTTGCTTAGATTTTCTCAACGAAATTCGCTGGCGGGATTATCCAATCCTCAAAACCTGGTATCAGAAGGTGAAATCCCGACCTGCTTTTCGGCCTTTATTAGGTGACCGGCAAGCCGGTCTGCGGGCGCCCCAGCATTATACTGATTTAGATTTTTAGACAGCGCCATGTCAGACCCGCTTAAAGCTCTGAGACGCCGCGCAACATCACTGGGCTTTACATCTCCGCATGTCGCCGACCTCTCGACCTATGGTCCGCAAGCGGGCGCTGGCCTCAAAAGCGCGATTGCCGCCGGGCATCACGGGTCTATGGCGTGGCTAGCCGAGACAGAATTTCGGCGGTCCCACCCGCAAAACCTCTGGGCTGAGGCGAAATCCGCTGTCATCTTAGGCATGAATTACGGCCCTGAAAGTGACCCTACACTTACGCTGAACACCCCTGAGGTCGGCACAATTTCCGTTTATGCGCGCGGCCGCGATTATCACGACATCATGAAGGGGCGTCTCAAGGAGCTAGCAGGGCTCCTCGCCCGCGATACAGACGCAGACGTGAAAGTCTTTGTCGACACAGCCCCCTTGATGGAAAAGCCGCTCGCCATGGCGGCAGGCTTAGGCTGGCAGGGTAAGCACACAAATCTTGTCAGCCGCGAGTTTGGCTCATGGCTCTTTATCGGCTCTATCCTCAGCGCGGCCAAGCTCACCCCAACACCGCCAGAGCTAGACCATTGCGGCTCTTGCCGCGCCTGTTTGGATGTATGTCCAACTGACGCCTTTCCGGCTCCCTATCAACTCGACGCGCGCCGCTGCATTTCTTATCTAACGATTGAACATGCAGGGCCCGTTGAAGAGTCATTACGTACAAAAATGGGCAATCATATTTATGGCTGTGATGATTGCCTCGCCGCCTGCCCTTGGAATAAATTCGCGCAAATTGGACAAGAGATCAAACTCGCAGCCCGCGAAGATTTAAACGCACCAAAGCTCTCTGAATTAGCCGCATTGGGAGAGGCAGAATTCCGTAAACGCTTTTCTGGCTCTCCCATTAAACGCATTGGCTGGCCGCGCTTTTTACGCAATGTGCTTTATGCGGTTGGCAATAGCGGCGAACCGTCCCTGAAACACATCGCCGCCGCACACACAGCGCATGACAACAACGTCGTCGCCGATGCCGCGCAATGGGCGGTGAAGCAGCTAAGTTTATAATCTCACAGAGGGTTTCACTGGCATAAGACTCGACAGAATGTTAGTCGCCCGCCGAGTTGATACTTATGCCAACGACCAAATATAATTATGTCCCACTCAGACGATTTACTCATTAGTTTCATCGCCCTTGCCGTTTGTGCAGGGTTAGCTGTCTTAGGCTTTCGTCAGAACTTCAAAGAGAAGACCGAGTTTCGGCGGGTGCGCCCCCCGTGGATGGGCATTGCCCTCGTCGGAATCAGCGTTGGATTTATGGTCCTTGTCCATATTGCAAATTTATTCGGCATTGAAACAGGCCGACAATAAACCCTCAACCACTAGAGCCCCCCCGCGTCAATCAAAGCCCAATCATATTCATAGGCGTCAATCTTCGTCACGCCTTTAAGCGAGTTCAATAGCTCTGGGCGGGCATATTGACGGATGTGGTCTAGGACCGTGCTTTCTGAGCCGCCATAATCCCCTTTATACCAGAGGAAAATACGCGAGGCCGTCACGCGGCCATCTTTGATTTGAATGGCGCGCGGATTATTAATGAAGGCACGGGCTTGGGCATCGAGCACGGCGTCTAATCCGGCGCTTTTATAGGCTTGGCTGCGCAGGTTGGGACAACCAATAGCGGCGCAATTTAGGGCGTAATGAATACGCGGGTCGTTAAAGAGCGGCCTCACAATTCTATTTTCAATATTATCGAGCGAGAGGGTCTCGCCTTCGACCATAAGCGTTTTGTCATTCCACGGACCCTTAACATCCAAAAAATTCGACTTGATAGAGCGGATGGAGTCGACCGGGTAATTTTCCAAAATCACGCGGGTTGTCTGCGCATTATAGAGGTTAATCCAAAAGGCTAATTGCTCGTCCTTGTTCAGGCTCGTGACCTGCACGTCTTGCAAGCGGTTGATATAGGACACCAGCGCATTTTTATCGGCCTCGCTGACGTCTGAATAGCGCAATAAAGCCGCGCCGTAATGCGGGGCCGCCGCATGGGTCGGAGCAACGTAGTAAGTCCTTAGAAAACTATCAAACGCCGAATGATCAACGGTTTTCTGCGATTGATCTACTGAGGCTGCCAAGGACGGGAAGGTCAGGCGCGATTTTGTGATGGCTGAGGTTTCCACGAAATTTTGGGCCGTGGCACAACCTGTCAATAATAGTCCTAAACCCAGAATAATGAAACGCATGATATCTCTCTCTTGTTTCGAAAGCTCTTATGTCAAACAAGAGAGATTGAACAATAACCTTCACTACACCGAATATAAAATCCATGTGAGAGAACGTTATTAAAGTTAATATGAAAGCGAGGGTTGAAACCTTGGCGCGATTTTGAACTCACAAAAAATCCAGTAAATTCAAAAGGAAGCCGGTTGAAAACCGGGCTCACGGAATCGCTATCCTGTGTTAAGTTATTTTAGGGCTTGTTCTGCTATTATCCTTTTATGTGCTAATCAGGACAGCGAGAGATGGTAAATCATCAGGATAGAAATATTTATGACGTCATATTGAAAAAAGAGCGGAAAGATCAGCTCTTTTTTTGGTCAATTATGACGACCTGCTTCTTGGTAGGTGCGATTATCCTCTGTGCCTCAATTTGGGCACATGTTTAATGCACCTTTGGGATTATAACCTCGTTATTTTTATCTAAGAGCACAACATTGGGCGCATAATTCCGCGCTTTTTCCGCTTCCATCTGGCAATAGGTTATAATGATGATTTTATCGCCGAGCTGTACGCGGCGGGCCGCCGCACCGTTGAGGCCAAAGGTCTTTGATCCGCGCGGGGCAGAGATCGCATAGGTCGTGAAACGCTCGCCATTATTAATGTTGAGAATATCAACTTGCTCATTCGGCAAAATACCAGAGCGGTCCAGCAAGTCCTGATCTATAGAAATAGAACCTTCATAGTGAAGGTCGGCTTGAGTCACGGTGGCCCGGTGAATTTTACCCTTCATCATGGTCACTAACATATCGATCTCTCTTTTACTCTAACCATAGGCGGGGGTTGCCTATGCAGGTCGGATATAGGGATGGCAGAGCCCCGAAAAAAGGTGAACACCGATTTTCGCAAGGCAGGTCTGCGCGGCGTTTATTTGGGGTTCAGAAAACTAGTAATGACCGCTTGGGACTGCATGTGGGTCCAGCTTAAACAGGCGGTCACAATATTTGCATGTGACCGAGGTCTCGCTGCCCATATCTAAATAGACCCGTGGGTGGCCCAATGCCCCGCCAGAGCCTTCGCACATCACCCGTGTCGATGTTACCATCACAATATCATCATTATCCATGAGTTATTCCTTTGGGGCTATTCCTTTGGAGCTATCCGCGCGGCCTGCGTTTTTAGAGTTGAATTTGCCTTTAGGCCACGTCTAAAGGTCGGGTCAATATGAACCCATCATCTACACCGCCTGAAACCGCATCTGCAACAGTCCCTGCCATTGAAATCCCGGCCATTGAAATCAGGGGGTTGAAGAAAACCTATGCAGCGTCGAAAAAAACGCCTGCCAAGACAGCTTTGCACGGCGTGGACCTGTCCATTCCGCGCGGCTCTATCTTTGGGCTGCTCGGGCCAAATGGGGCGGGGAAATCAACGATGATCAATATCCTCGCGGGGCTCGTCAATAAAAGCGAGGGAACCGCGAAAATCTGCGGCTATGATATTGACACGCAAACCCGCTCGGCGCGGGCCTCTATCGGTATTGTGCCGCAGGAAATCGCGATGGATGTGTTTTTCACCCCGTTCCAAGCGCTAGAGCTACAGGCCGGATATTACGGCGTGCCGAAATCAGAACGGCGCAGCATGGAAATCCTCGAAGCTTTGGGTCTGGCCGATAAGCGCGATGCCTATGTCCGGCAACTCTCTGGCGGGATGAAGCGGCGGCTCTTGATAGCCAAAGCGCTTGTGCATAATCCGCCCGTCTTGATTTTAGATGAGCCGACGGCGGGCGTAGATATTGAACTGCGTCGCCAGCTCTGGGCCTATGTCGAAAAACTACATGCGGCGGGCACAACGATTATTCTGACAACGCATTATCTCGAAGAGGCTGAAGCGCTCTGCGACCATATTGCGATTATTCATCAAGGACAGATTGTCGCCAATGAACCGAAATCAACCTTGCTCTCCCGCCTCGATAAAAAGGTGCTTCGGATTTCACCTGTGGACCCGCTTTCGGCTTTGCCCGACGGATTATCTGATCTTAACGCAAAGCTCGCGCCGGACGGACAAATCGTCATTGAATATCGCAGCGGAACGGATTCCGTCACAGGTATGTTAAACAAAGTCAAAGCCTGCGGAGTTTCTATCGCCGATTTGCGAACAGAAGAAGCCGATTTGGAAGATGTCTTTATGGCGCTGACCTATGCGGGCGATGGGACGTGAGCCCTCTTCTCCGGCTAACCTTAGCCGGATTCGCCCTGAGCCTCGCCGCCTGCTCTCAAGACATATCTGAAGCCCCTGCCCCCACCAAAAAAATCAGCAAAAGCATCGACCCGCAAATTGTCGTGGGCGATATTAACCCCGCCGATAAAACCGCCCTCGCGGCTTGGATAGACGACGCCGTCGCGCTGTTTAAATCTCCCGCTTTTGAAGCGAATGCCGCGCGGGCCGCTCTGCTCTACCCCGAGGTCTATCTCTCTAAATCGGAAGACGTCATCCCTACCCAAACCCTAGTGAAACGGCTCAAAACAGATGACCCTTCCATGCCGGGCCTCTGGTGGCCAAAAACCTATGTGGTCCTTGACGGAAAACCCGCGACCCGTACGCAAGACCGGTTTGGCTTTGGCTTTAGAGGCTCTCGCAAAGCCGTAGCGGGTCCACATCCGAAAGAACCCGCGCCGCAAAAAACCGGGCAAATAGAAATTGGACGCTTACATCTGGCAAGATATACCCAAGGCGATAGTGTCGAAAAATCCTGCGCCCTGAACACACTCGTCCATGAAATCAGCCACACATTATCTGAAACGCCCGATATTTATTGGATGCATATTTTGGACTCCGAGCGCGACGCGGTCCCGCCGCGCGGGATCTTTGAAGCTAGCTATTTCATCGGCGTCATTGCCCAATGTACCTATCTTGATAATATTGAACGCATATCCCCTTCCGAATTTAACAGCTGTATTTTGACCTTTAGCGACCCAAGCCTCTCCTCGCGTTTCCGGAGCTCCGCTTGCGATGATTTCCCGGGTGATAAACCCATCACGCCGCAAGGCCGCTTGCGACCTTAAAGTTTCCACTAAATTGAATCGCTTGCACCTTTGCGAGCAAGGCGATAGCGGCACCCTATGTCTGAGACTCTGATATCGCAGAAAGCCATTCTCCCCGACACATGGGGCGGGGAAATGCGTGCCTTGTTGACAATCGGCATTCCAATGGGACTGGCGCAGCTCGTACAATTTTCACCCTATATTGCAGACGCAGTGATGATTGGCCGAATTGGCCCGACAGAAATTGCCGCCGCCGCCATTGGGTCGGTGCTTTATTTCCTAATATGGATGTTAGCTAGCGGCCCCATTGCGGCCGTCACCCCGCTTGTATCCCAAGCCTTAGGCCGCAATATAGCTGAACGGCGAGATGTGCGCCGCACCGTCCGCATGTCGGTCTGGGCCTGTTTTCTCATCTTCCCCTTTATCATTGGGCTCTTGCTGTTAACGGAACCTCTCATGATATTTGCAGGGCAAGACCCTGAAGTCGCAGCTTTGGCGCAAGATTATGTTTTAGTGCTCGCGCCGGGTCTGCCTTTTACCTTGGCTGTAATGTCCTTTCGGAATTTTTTGGCGGCCATTGGCAAAACAATTGTGCCCTTTTTGCTCGTCGCAAGTGCGGCCATAGTGAATATTATTTTGAACTGGGTTCTTATTTTCGGAAATTTAGGCGCGCCGGAACTCAGCCTTCTGGGTGCAGGAATCGCCTCCTCTATCTCGGGTATTTATGGGTATTTCGTCTTTATTATTTACATTAAATGGGATGCAAAGGCGCGCGATTTCGACCTGTTTTCTAACCTCTTGAATCCAGATTGGGAGCGCATGGGCGAGCTCATGAAAATCGGCTGGCCCATTTCTGTGACTGTGACCTTCGAAGGCATGTTGTTTAATGCGGGCGTTTTAATCGCAGGGGCCGTTGGCGTGATTGAACAAGCGGGATTTCAAATCGCGCTTAGCGTCGCCTCTACCGCCTTCATGATGCCCTACGGCCTCTCCATGGCAGGAGCGGTGCGGATTGGATTAGCCAAAGGCGCCGCCAATACGCCAGCGGCGCGGCGGGCTTCAACCGCAACAATTTTATCATCGGTTCTCGCGATTGGCCTTTGTGCCCTACCTGTTGCTTTCGTGCCTCAATGGGTCGCGTCACTCTACTTCAATATGGAGGCTGCCGATACGCGGCCCGTTTTTGAGTATGTCGTGATATTCCTGCCTATCGCGGCAGGATTTATGTTTTTTGACGCGGTTCAGGTCGCTTGCAATCAGCTTTTACGTGGTCTCGCTGATGTCAAATGGCCCATGGTCATCACAGGTATCAGCTATTGGGTCATCGGGTTCCCAATTGCCTTTTACACGGCTCTTCACACCAATATCGGCGCGGCTGGTATTTGGTATGGATTAACGGCGGGGCTAATCGCCGCCTTTATCGGCCTCGGAATAAGGCTTTGGCTGCAGCTTCGGCATCCGTTTCAGACCTAGCCATTTCACCATCTAGAAAAGCCCGCCCCTGACCATCTTCAATTTCGACAATCCAAATATCAGGATCACGGTCCACGGCTTTATTCATACGCAGCTGCATCTCGGGCTCTTCAAAGGGGCCATCCTTATACCATTCCCGCGTTCCGCTCAGTCCCATTTGTTCCGTATAGCGAAACAAATCACGACCCTGACGTACAACCACCCAGAGCGCACCTGCATCCACATCCCCGCGCCGCAGCACAGCGGCGAAGGCCCCTGCGCCCTGTGCGCGCCGGATGAGCGCCGAAACCCGTAGCTCTGTCTTCAACCGCGCCATCTAAA
>CAYWSI010000026.1:0-17793 GCA_964460585.1 uncultured Algimonas sp. | reverse complement strand
GCTTTACGCTCGTCGAAGTTCTCGTGACCCTCGTCATCATTGGCTTGCTGACGACTTTTGTTGTGCTGAATGTTTTGCCCGCGCAAGGCAAAGCCCAAGTGCAAAAAGTCAAAGGTGATATTACGGCCATCGAAACCGCGCTGGAAATGTACCGGTTAGATAATTTTGCTTATCCGACCGAGCAGGAGGGCTTAGAAGCTTTGCAGGCCAGCGGGATTATCAAGAAAATGTCTCTCGACCCTTGGGGAAATCCTTATGAATATCGGAACCCAGGCGAACGTGGGGCAGTCGATATTTTTTCCTTAGGCGCGGATGGTGAGCCTGGCGGTGAAGAACAAAATGCGGATATTGGGAATTGGCCATAATTCCTACAAACCCAGCTGAGCGCCCCAGCAAAGAGGCGGGTTTCACCCTCGTCGAAATCTTATGCGTGCTCGCTTTATTAGGCCTCACGGCAGGGCTTGTTGTCTTGAACCTGCCTAAACCTGCTCCGCCTTTGGAAAGTGAAGCGCAGCGCGTGACGACCCTCCTCAATTTGGCGGTCCGTCAAAGCTTGATTGACGGTAAAAGCCGCGGGTTTGATATTACGCCACAGCAGCTTGAAATCTATGAATATGACGGCGAGTGGACGCTTGAGCATCAACAAGCGTTTACGGATGATGTCAGAGGCGTAGAGTTGATGGTTGAAGGACAAGAAATTGATTTGAGAGATAGACAAAGGGAAAAACAAAAGTTTGACCTGCCGCCGCTCATTTATTTTGATGCGGTTGGCAATGTGACGCCTTTTGATTTGTCATTAGAAGGGCGAGAGCAAAGTTTCAGGCTTGCCTCAGATGATAGAGGCCGCGTGGCGATGGAGGCGTCGCCGTGAAGCAGGCGGGTTTTACATTAGTTGAGGTTTTAGCCGCGCTCTTAATTTTTTCTGTTGCGATTATCGGCTTGTCGAGTGCAGGCACGCAATCTGTTGCTCATACGCAGCGCCTCACACATAAGACTTATGCGAGCGTTGTTGCAGATAATCAGCTCATTCATGCGCGTATGCGCCGGCCTATTATTGGCACGCAATCAGGCAGAGAAGAGGCGGGCGGACAGGCGTATAATTGGCGGATTGAAACGGTTGAAACGCCGCAGGCGGGTCTGTTGGAACTTCGCGTATCAGTCTCGCAAGGCCGTGATGTTTTTGTCACGCGCCGCGCTTGGCTCTCGCAGGGATGAAGATGCGCGCGCCCCAAAATAAAAAAGAGACTGGCTTCACACTTGTCGAAGTTCTGATTTCGCTCTTTATCTTTGCCCTGATTAGTGCGGGGACTATGGGGGCTATGATCCAGACATTTGCTGCTAAAGACAGGCTCAATATAGCCTCAGAGGAGCTTGCGGATATTGCGGCTTTCCGCTCGATAGTGCGTGCGGATATGAATGCGCTAACCTTGCGTCCGATGCGGGACGGCGTTGGCGGGACAGAGACGTTTTTAGTCACAACCCAGGATCCAGCAGAAAACGCTGCAATCCTTACTTTTTCCAGATTAGGCCGTCGAAATTTAACGGCCGCGCCGCGCGGACAAGTCGAACGTGTGCGCTATCTCTTCCGAGATGGACAATTTATTCGTGAAAGCCTGCTGCATGAAAATCCGGCTCAGCAAGAGGGTTGGCAGGGGAGAGTCATTTTAGACGGGCTAGAAGATGTCGACGTGACTTACCGCGCGCTCCTTCCGTTTGAGGGTGGCCAGCCGATAGATTTAGAATTAGAGGAATGGACCGTTTTCTTGAACAGACCAGGGTTGAGTTCAAACCAAACCACTGCGGTTGAGTTTAAGATAACGGATGCTCGCGGTATAGAGACCATTCATTTGTTCGAGATTGGCTCATGAACCTATCGTCGCAAAAAGAGCGGGGGACCGTCCTACTGACGACCCTTCTGATTATGACGGTCATGGCGGCTGTCACTGTGGGGTTGATGCAGGATATTCAGATCTCTGTGAAGCGCACGGTCAATGTGCAAGCTTACGCGCAAGCGGATTGGCAAGCGGACGGCGCGGAAGATTTTGTTTTGGCCTATTTGACCAATGATTTCGCGGAACTCCCCCCCGCTGCCAAGGCGGCATTGCTCAGCTCGCGCACACCATTGGTGCTACCGACTTTGGGAGGCAGCATCACGCTCACGCTCAAAGATGCGAGCCAGTGCTTTAACTTAAATGCGTTGATTAATGAGGCCGGGGTTCGCGAAGAGGGGGCTGTACGGGAATTTGGGCAAATGGCTGAATTATTAGGACTGCCGCAAAACCAAGCCATATCGCTCGCAAATGCTTTGGTGGATTGGCAGGATGCTGACCAGCAACAATCCCCAAATGGCGCAGAAGACGGGACATACCTGCGTAAAACCCCGCCATATCGGACGGCTGATACAGCTTTGCGGGGACCTGAAGAACTTCGCGCCATAAATGGAATGGATGAAGATTTATGGGAGCTGTTTAAGCCTTTCGTTTGTACGGGCCGCATCGATGAAAGACCGGCCGTAAATGTGAACAGCTTAACGGCTGAGCGCATTATCATTTTGGCAGCAGCTCTATCTGGAAATATAAGCGGGGCTGACGCCGTGCCTGCTGCAGAAGCCCTTTTGCAGCAACGCCCTGAATTAGGTTTTACGGATCTGGAGCAAATCAACAGCATTCTAAGCGGAACAGAAATTGACGGTTTGAGCGCAGATCGCCTCGGGCTTGATGTCACTTCTGTTTTTGTTGAAGTTGTCACCGAAGTCGGTCCTGCGGAGCGTGTTAGAACCTATCGTTTCGATGGGTTAGGGGTGGACGATACGCCGCAGTTGACATATCGCGGATGGGGACGGGAAACCTTTCGCCCTGAAATTGAAACGGAAACAGAAACTGATTCTGAAACTGAAGTGGACGCGCCCTAATGGCCGCAGCGACATTTTTAATTCTGCCCGCCTTGGAGAATGGTGAAGCCATTCTCGCGAGCCCTGCTGGGTCTGGCTATGAGACACGGCGCGTGGCAGCGGCAGATTTGCCGAGCCTGAATGTTAACGACCCTGTCTTGATTTTGCCGGGCCAATGGGTGCGTATATTTGAAACCGAGCTACCAAAAGCGGGTCGGTCCCAACAATTGCAAATGGCGCGATTTGCGAAAGAAGATGATATTGCCAATAGCGCAGATGCGTTGCATTTTGCGCTCTCAGAAACGCAGCCGCCCCGCCTCGCCGTGATAGATAATGCGATTATGGACCTTTTGATTGAAAGGATGGGCGGATTAAAATTTAAAGCCGCCTATGCTGATTATGATGTGTTGAGTGGTGCCTCTGCCATATTGGTCATAGACCGCGCGGTGGAGCCGGGATTGTCCGCTATAGATTTAGATTGGACGGAAGAAAGTTTGATGCGGCCAACGGATAGAGAATTGGCGGCTTTAATTTCAAATGGTCTTGAAGCGGGTGAAAGCCTCAATCTTTTACAAGGCGCCTATCGCCCGAAGTCTAGCTTTAATCTCCCGCGTTTCCCTGCCATACGTGTGGCAGGCTTAGCCGCCGCTTCGCTTTTAGCTCTCTTTGTTTGGAACGGTGTGCAGGACCGGGCCGCGCTAGCCCAAGCCGAGGATTTACGCGCGCAAACGGCGTCTGAATATCTGGCGGCGACTGGCGAGCGTGCGCCGTCAAATCCTGGTCGGACCGCTGCCCAAAAATTGCAATCTGGTCCCGCGCCGTCGGCAGGCTTTCTCGATTTATCGACGGTTTTATTTTCGGGCCTCGCCCCGATGGATGATACGCGCGTCGATCAATTGCGATTTAATGCCGAAAATGGAACCTTGCAACTTCGGTTGATTTATCCAGATTTTGATGCCGCTGCACGTGTCGAAAGCGCGATTGCGCAAGCTGGCGGGCGGCTGACAACGGGCGGCGTGAGAGAACAAAATGGCGCGTTTGTCGGCGAAGCCACGCTGAGTTTGGGAGGCGGGTTATGAAAGCGTGGTTTAATGCGCGCGAACCCCGGGAGCGCGTTCTCCTGCTTATTCTCGCAGGCTTGATTGTCGTTTTCGCGGCATGGTTCGCTTTATCCCGGGAGCGTGGTCCGAGCGGAACGACCGCCTTAGAGGCGGCGCAGACAGACCGTGAGTTTTGGCTACGGGCTGCGCCAAAATTGAATGCGGGGACCGTGACGGGCGTGCGGGATGAGTTCACACGCGGTGCCTTGATAGAGGCGTCGCGGAAACGCGGCGTCGAATTATCGCGCGTTCAACCGCAAGAGGGTGGGGGGCTTACAGTCTGGGTTGAAGATGCCGTCACAACGTCCTTTTATGCCGTTATTCAGGACCTCGTGACCCGATATGCTGTGGAAGTTGACAGTGCCTTGATTACGGCGGCGCCTGCGGGTGGGATCAATGCACAACTGACCCTCACACCTCTTTAAATTCGAGATTCAGCAATTTTTGTTTGCGGTCTATTCCGCCAGCATATCCGCCTAATCCCCCATCTTTGGCAATCACTCTGTGACATGGAATGATAAGGGCGAGGCCATTATTGGCATTGGCAGAGGCGACCGCGCGCACGGCGGCAGGCTTGCCAATCATTTCTGCTAACTGTGCATAAGAGCGTGTTTCGCCATGTGGAATGCTTTGTAAGGCGTCCCAAGTTTGCCGTTGAAATTTTGTACCTGATGTTGCCAGCGGCGTTTTAAATTCTGTCAGAGTTCCGCTAAAATAAAATGTGAGTTCGGCTTCAATTTGCTTTGTGATTTTTGTTCGTCCTGGCAAAATCGCGCGGTTTTGGACTTTGCGTAATCGGTCAAATTGACGGCGCATATTCTTACGGTTCGTAAATTCGAGCAAATATAGCGCGGCCTCATCTGCGATGGCTATCATACGGCCCATCGGGGTTTCCAGCCAATCAATATAGAGAGGCTCTGCGGCGCCTTTTGCGGGGGCAGTGCCAAAGATTTTAGCATAAGCAGACCGAAATCCTGACGGGCTGTCAAAGCCTGCATCTAATTGCGCGTCGAGGACAGACCCGCCTGCCGCCAGCGTTTTTGCAGCCATAGCAAGCCTGCGGGCGCGGGCATAATCGGTAAAACTCATACCAAAACGTGCAAGGAAATGCCGCCGCGCCGTAGACGGGTCGATACCGTGCGCGCTCAAAACGGCATTTGTAATTTTTGTATCAGGACTAGATTCGACGAGGGCAATTAGCGTTTTGATTAAAGCACTCTCCCCGCCTACTGGGTGACACCGTTTACAGGCGCGGAAACCCGCCTTCAGCGCCTCTGCCGCCGAGTTGTGAAAGCTAGAGTTTTCAAACTTGGGCAGACGAGCTGGGCATCCGGGCCGGCAAAATATACCCGTTGTGCGCACACCCAAAAACAAGTGCCCATCATAGCGCAAATCCTTTTCCGCAAAGACGTTATAGCGCTGCAAATCTGATTTCGGCTCGGGTGGGGTGAGTAAGTCCATACTGACCCTATAGCAGGGTAAGGGTGGCCGCGTCGCCGAAAAACAGGCAACGCTTTTATTTAATTTGGAAAATACGGCTTCCAAACTTGAAACCTATCCCGCTCACGCCTAAGCGGTGGGCTAGACTCCAAAAAGAGATAATATGACCGTTCACTTACATAAACATGACTTACCCGATGGAATGGACTTCGGAACCTTTGTCGCTGTTGATACAGAGACACAAGGCTTATCCCTTGTGCGGGATAAATTATGTCTCGTTCAACTCTCTGCAGGAGACGGAGATGCTCATATCGTTCAAATGGACAGAGAGAGCTATGATGCGCCGAATTTGAAGACGCTCATGGCTGACCCGTCAGTCACAAAGATTTTTCATTTTGCACGATTTGATGTCGCCATGATGATGCGTGATCTAGGCGTCACAGTCGCCCCTGTATTTTGCACGAAAATCGCCTCGGGCCTTGTGCGCACATATACGGATCGTCACGGGCTTAAAGATCTCACAAAAGAACTCATCAATGTTGATTTATCTAAACAGCAACAATCTTCGGATTGGGCCGCAGATGAACTGACGGAAGCGCAGTTAAATTATGCGGCGTCTGATGTGCTTTACCTCCATCAATTGAAAACTATTTTGTCTGGGCGCCTCATGCGTGAAGACAGATGGGAGATTGCACAGGGTTGTTTTGAATTTCTGCCGACGCGCGCACAGCTAGATTTAGCGGGTTGGGATGATGTCGATATTTTCTCCCACCGTATGCGGCGGGCGGATTAAAATCCGCTTTTGTGACGGATTACGAAACAGTCAGAAGCGTACATTAGGTGTCGCGCCGCAGCACAGAGCTCGCTATAACGTGATTCAATTATGACTGCGACAGCAACGATATCGACAAAGCATGGCCGCCGAGCATCAGAAGACCTTGGTCTTTGGGAGCCTAAGCGCACCCTCACTTTAGAAGCGGCTTTGGTTCATACGAAGCGCATCAGAATTTTGCGCACTCTTCTCTTAGGGCTGTCAGCCCTTCTGGTGATGGGATTAATCTGGCAATTTCTGTTTGATAGCAGCGGGCCAGAACCTATCAATGATCCAACAGAAAGCGTGAAAATGGTCGAGCCGCGCTACTCAGGCCGCACGGGTGATGGGCTCCCGTTCTACCTTATTGCGGAGACTGCGATTCGGCGGCGTACAGACCGAGATACTGTTCTCTTAGATAGCCCTGAGCTTGAGTTTATTCGAGATACGGGCGTCGAGGCCAGTACGGTCATCTCTAAAACAGGCTCATATAATGATATGAGTAAGGTCTTGGAACTTGAGACCGATGTGAATTTGGAAACGGATGATGGGAATAGGTGCGACACGACACATGCGCGTATTTTTAATGTTGAGAAACGGATTGAAGGGGACAAAGCCATTTCTTGTTCCGGCGAATTTGGTCTTGTCACTGGTCAGACCTATGCGATTGAAGATAGTTATAAAACTTTTATATTCAAAGATGGAATGACCGCATATTTAGTGCAGGACCAAAAGACGGAAGATGATGGTGCGAGCTTTGCTTTTGGCGGTGATGGTCCGATTAAAATTTCTGCTGATATTGGCATTTATCAGGGTGATGAGACAGATTTGCGTGAGAATGTGCGCGTCGTGCAAGACGGTGCTGTAATTACTGCTGATCAGATGGATGTTTTCCGCGTGCAAACAGAGTCGGATGTTGAGCCGCCAAGTGTCAAATTAGGCGCGATACAGCGAATCGTTGCGAGCGGGAATTTTCGTTATGTGACAGAAGAGAATGATATTCGCGGACGTAAGGGCGTTTACCAGCGCGATAAAAACATTATGACTGTGACAGGTGATGTTGTAGTGGTTCAGCCAGATGGAAAACGTGTACAGGCTGAAAATCTAACTTATAATACAAAGACGGGTCAGGTCAGGTTTTCGGGCAATTGTTCTGGAAATGACTGTAGTAAAAGTGAACGGACGCGCATTGTGATACCAGGCGCAGCCAAGAATTAGGACATTTACATGAAGCCGTTTATTTCATCTCTATTTTTAGCCCTCGGACTTTTCGTGGTTCCGGCGACAAGCTATGCGCAATTTTCAACTGACAGCTCGGCACCAACAATCCTCGATGCAGATGATGCGATTGCGGAAGCAGGCCGCATCACCTTAGTTGGACAAGCGGATATTCGTCAGGGCGATGTGCGCCTCCTTGCGGATAGGGTGGAAATTTATACGGAAGATAGTTCTGGCGGATTGATTGCAACGAGCGGGTTTTCGCGCATGGTTGCAACAGGTAATTTTTACTACATCACGCCTGAACAGGAAGTTCGCGGCAATAAAGGTGTCTATACGCGCGCGGATGAGAGTTTCGTTGTCACGGGCGATGTTGTGCTTCTACAAGATGATAGTGTCGTAACGGGCGAGCGTCTGGATTATAATCTCGAAACAAGAGAAGCGACGGTTAAAGGTGATTGTGATGGCCGCAAATGTCCGAAGGGACGCCGCGTCTCTATTCTCATTCGGTCAACAGATACGGGACAAGGCACAAACTAATGGCCGAAACGAACCCCTCAAAAACCTCCGCGCCCTTTACGCCGCCCCCGACAGGTTTGGCCGCGAATAGTATTGGGAAAGCTTACCGCGGGCGTGTTGTCGTGAAAGATATTACCCTCACGGTGCAGCGCGGTGAAGTCGTGGCGCTTATGGGACCAAATGGTGCGGGTAAGACGACAAGTTTTTACATGATAATGGGCCTGATTGAGGCGGATCGCGGTTCCATATCCTTGGACGGGCAAGACATCACGAAATTGCCTATGTATCAACGCGCACGTCTCGGTGTCGGTTACTTGCCTCAAGAACAGTCTATTTTTCGAGGGCTGACGGTTGAAGAGAATATCAAAGCTGTTGTGCAGCTGACCGAAAAAGACCGCAGTAAATGGGATGATAATGTTTCGGCGCTCTTGGACGAACTTAACATCGGTCACATCCGAAAATCACCAGCTTTGGCTTTGTCGGGCGGTGAACGCCGCCGCGTCGAAATTGCACGGGCGCTTGCGAGCCGGCCTAGCTTTATTCTCTTAGATGAGCCCTTCACAGGTATCGACCCGATTGCGATTGCTGATATTTCTGAACTTGTGCTTTATTTGAAAAAGCGGGGAATTGGCATTTTGATTACGGACCATCGGGTGCGCGAGACCTTAGATATTGTCGACCGTGCTTCTATCCTCTTTCAAGGTGAGGCTTTATTTGAAGGCACTCCTGATGAGATTCGTGCAAACCCAGATGTGCGCCGTGTCTATCTCGGCGAGAAATACGCTTAAGTCATCTCTTTAGTGATAGCGCGAGCGATCCCAAACTTGATTAAAGGGTTTTGAGCGGCCTGAGGGTTGAACAATCATAAGGTGTTCGCGCTGTAACTCACGCGGTTCATCAACGCCGCAGGCATGGGCGATAATCTCAACTTCTTTGATAATATTCTTAATGTAATTATGCACGCGAACCGCTTTATTGGCAGGATCTAATCCTTTTTGCAGGCGCGGATTATGGGTCGTGATTCCCGTCGGACAGGTGTTTTTATCGCATTTCAAAGCTTGGATGCAGCCGAGGGCAAACATGAATCCGCGGGCATTATTGACCATGTCCGCCCCAGCACAAAAGGCCCAAGCGACATCCGCAGAGGTGATTAACTTACCAGATGCGATGATTTTTATGCGCTCGCGCAAACCAAATTCTGTCAAGAGATCATCCATGAGCGGCAGACTTTCCCGCACCGTCAGACCTGTATTGTCAATGAGAGGAAGAGGGGCCGCCCCTGTACCACCGTCGCCGCCGTCCACGACAATATAATCTGGAGCCGCCGCATCCCCGCGTTCCTTAATGGCTTTTAGCAGATCAATAACGGGCCGGACTTGCCCAACGCAAAGCTTGATGCCGGTTGGTAGGCCAGAAGCTTCTCGGATGCGGTGAATCAGATCGAGTAATTCTTCGGCGGAGCCTGCATCCACATGCCGGTTAGGGGAGAGGGCGCTTTTGCCTTCTTCAATGCCGCGAATTTCGGCAATCTCAGCGGTGACTTTATTACTTGGTAGAATGCCGCCTTTGCCAGGCTTTGCACCTTGGGAAAGTTTTATCTCTACCATTTTTATATTTGGGTTTTCGCATATTTTTCGTAGCTTCTCTTCGTTCAACGTCGCATCCGCATTGCGCGCTCCAAATTTCGCGGTGCCCAATTGATAGACAATATCGCACCCGCCCTCGAGATGATAAGGCGAGACGCCCCCTTCGCCTGTGTTCAAAAAACAGCGGGATAAAGCGGCCCCGTGGGATAGGGCTTGAACAGCCGGTTTGGACAGGCTGCCATAACTCATTGCGGAAATATTGAATAAAGAACCCGGTTGGTAAGGTTTGCGTGTTTGCGGCCCAATAATAAAATCAGGCTTAGGCGGAAACTCATCGTCCAGCTTAGGAAATAGACCATTTGCGAAAATAGGCGTCCCGACTTCCAAGACTTTAGTGGAGCCAAATGGGACGACATCAGTGCCATCTTCACAGACATGATCAACCCATTGCCGTTCTGCGCGGTTGAATGGCATTTCTTCGCGGTCGAGTGCAAAGAAATATTGCCGAAAAAATTCACCTAGATGTGAGAAAAGTGTCCTAAACCGTCCAATGACGGGATAATTCCGCCGAATGGCGGATCGGCTCTGTGTGATGTCAATAAAATACATAATAATCGCAGCCAGCACCACTAAGCCGACAGCTAAAACAAATAAGGAGCCTAAAAGGCTCAAGCCTGACATGGCGAGACCTCCGAAATCCTGCATTATGGTCGGCTGGCTGTCTGCAAAAATAAGTCGAATAGGCATATATTGGGTCTCCAAACATAATTATGGAGCTTCAGGGCAGCCGCTGCAATCCGTTTTTATTGGCGTCAACGCCGCTCTCGGGTTATGAGGGGGTATGAAATGGTTCATACGCGCAATCGCTATTATCCTGCTACTCTTCATTGCAACTTGCGTGGTGGGGGCTTTCATGCCTGCTCAACAACGCGTGGATAAAAGCGTGATTTTGGATGGTGATGTTTTGAGTGTTTATGAAATCATTTCTGATTTACGATCCTATCCTGAATGGAGCGGTGTAGGCGGTCCGAATAGTGAATGGGTCTTTGATGGAGCTGATGTTGAAACGGGACAAACTGCGGCCTGGCAGGCTGGAGATAATTTTGGGTCTTTAGAAATATTGCAAGCAGAGCCTGGTCAATTTGTTGTTGTGAACATTGTCGGCCCCTTAGGTGAGCAGACAGTTTCTTTGGCGTTGAGCGAAGCTGAAACTGGTACAAATTTTTTAATCGAAGCCAAACATGACCTCGGCGGCTTTCCATATCTTAGCCGCGTTGCTTCATTCCGTCAGAAAAGCGCCACGCAGGAAGCCCTTAATCTTGCCACAACAGGTCTTGCGCAAATGGTTGAGCCCTAATTAGGAGACAGGCCTTCTTATTCCTGGGGCGATTTTAAAATCCAATCGACGGGATCATTCGTTTCACTTTCTGCTTCTGGTAAGCCTAAGTCTGGCGTGTTTAATATCCCGTCCTCTGTGTCCGTTTGTGAATTAGGGCCGCGAGATATCCCCAATAAGCCAGTCACTGGCGGTTCAGTAACAATTTGTCTGTTCAAAAATTCACGGTCAAAATTCTGCTCGGGAAGGTTCCCAAGATTCCTTGAAGGGTCGCCCCTATCCAAACTAATTTCGCTCCGGGATGGAATGCCTCGAGAGTCTTCAATACGGTTCCCGCGGTCCGTTCCGGTTCCGGCATGACCGTCGAAACTCTCGCGACCCGTCCGATCTCGGCCTCTGAATTTTCTAAGGTATTCAGGGCAATCTTCATGTGTTCGTCCTTCTTCACGACAGCGAATATCTAAATTGATTCCTTCATAGGCTTTATTCGGTGCGGTTCCTTGCGGCGCAAGTGTCCACCCACCGGCCCCTGGACTTGGGCGGCCAATTCTTGTTCCGCCTCCGGGCGGCGGCGTTCCGACAGACCCGCCCTGGCTAATAGGGCCTTCATTGCCGCCGCCGCGCGGCGTGCCCGTAATTGGATTGTTTAATGCGGAATCTCTATCGCGTTTGATGAGATCAATAAGCGGATCGCTTTGCTCTTGCGGCACGGCGCGTCTTTCTTCTTCTCGGCTTTCAGGGGCATCAGGCGAGGCGAGAATCGTGGGCGGCGTAATGAGGATTGGCTCTAACTCTGGTGCAAGTTCTGGCTCGGGCTCAGCTTCGATCTGAACGGGAGCTTGCGGGACTGGCGCGGGCAAAATGTCAGGCAATGGCGCTATGATAATTTCGGGCGGCAGAGTGTCTGGTGTGATGAAATCAGGCAAGGGTTCAGCCTCAATTACGCCTGGAGTTGGCGGCAGTTCAGGTTCAACCACGACAGGCGCGGGCTCAATGAGCGGTTCAGGCTCAATAAGAGGTTCGGGTTCAAAAAATTCTAAAATGGGCTCCGGCTCGGGTTCAGGCTCTGGCACAACGACGGGCTCAGGTGGGGGCTCGTAAATTTCGATAATGGGCTCTGGTTCCGGCTCAGGCAATGGCTCGGGTTCAGGGAGAGGTAAGGGCTCAGGCTCTAAGGGCTCCGGTTGTGCGATAATTTCAGGCGGCGGCGGGGGAGGTGTGAAAACAGGTTCTGGCTCCGGCTCAGGAATAGGCTCTGGCGGCGGAGGTGGAGGAGGTGGCGGAGTTGGCTCAGGCTGCGGTTGTGGTTCAGGCACAGGGGCTGGTGGTGCCGGTGTCAAGACAGGTTCAATGACAACAGGCTCTGGTTCGGGTTCTGGCTCCGGTTGGGGCTCAAATGTCACAATCTCAACTGTGACAGCGTCAGGCGGGGGCGGCGGTTTAAGGTCGGGAACAATGAAATTACCCGACAAGAATAGAACGAGCCCAAGATGTACCAAAAAAACGATAGCCGCATTGGCGGCAAGGCGCTGTGCATCATCATCAAGAAAGTCGGATAGACGATCTTCATCATGATAGGGCGAAAAGCTCGCATCTCTGGGTTTTGCGGGCTGCACGTTAGGCCACTCTTTTCACCGTTTAAGGGAAAAGTCTATGACGGTTCGCCCGTGACGCCAAGGTGAAGACTGGGGACAATCCCTTAAAATTTAGTCAGGCATGGAATAATTGTGTGGGCGATTAGGACAGACTCTGGGCGGCAACGAGGAAAAGCGCCATTAAAGCCGTGCAAGCCAATACAGTTTTTTCAAATCTCAGTTCTTTCATCATTTCATTCACTACCTTTGTTTGAAT
Source organism: uncultured Algimonas sp. (assembly GCA_964460585.1). Lineage (GTDB taxonomy): Bacteria > Pseudomonadota > Alphaproteobacteria > Caulobacterales > Maricaulaceae > Litorimonas. The sequence goes on along the minus strand of CAYWSI010000026.1, from coordinate 5,042 downwards.
GAATATATGCTGAGCAATCATGGCCAGATAATGACGTCTCTATGAAACTTCCGTGACCTTAGAGGCTAAGGTTTTTGTCGCATGTCGTTTATTACGCCATAAAATGATGGATATTCCAGATAAGGTGATGAGCGCGCCTGTGAATAATATCGTTGTGGGGGCTTCTCGCAATATTAATAGACCCGCGATAACTCCGATAAGCGTTGTCATCAGGCCAGAGGGCGCCACGGTATAAATAGGAAGTCGCTGAAGGAGCCAATAATAAGACCCATGTGCGATGAGGCTAACGAATAAAAGGGAATAGGCCAGCGCCAGTCCAAAATTGACACGGGTATCTGGCGCAAAAGCGGCCATCTGATTCGTTTCTAAAGTGAGGCTGAGAGGCCATAATACAATAGAGCCAACAATACCAAACCACGCCAAAAGCTGGGCAGGTTTGATGGATTTTACAGATTTAACGCTAACGGCGCCAACGGCTTCTGCCATTGCTGCGCAGGCCATGAATCCAATACCTAATGCAAAGCCAGGCCCTGCCGCCTCGGAGGGCATTCCCAAGCCAATTAAGGCGACGCCGACAAAAGTTAAAACGCAGCCGAAAATCCGCCAAGGACCAATTCTCTCTCCCAAAATAAGGACGGAGAGGATTATGGAAAAGGGCATATAAAGTTCAATCGTAAGGGCGGCGGCACTGGCTGTCGTCAGCTCCATAGCGGGGAACATGAAAGCATAATTGAGGGCGCCAAAGCCTAATCCGCCTATCAAGACAGCTTTCATTTGCCCCTTATGCCAACGCAGAAAGGGCGAAAGTATGAGCGCCATTAGCGTCACCCGTAATGCCGCATAAAATAAGGGCGGGACGCCCATTCCGGCGATCGTGAATTTCATCACAATGAAATGCAGACCCCAAATTGTGCAAACCATCATCAGAACGGAAAATTCGCGTAAAGACATATTTTCGGGCTTTCGTAATCGGTGTCTCGCGCCTATGCCCATCTTATGACAGACTCAAGACTTTCAGATAGAATTACGCGTATTGGAGCCTCTGCGACGATGACAATTACCCAAACGGCCCGCGATATGCGCGCCGCAGGGCGAAATGTTATCTCGCTCTCTTCGGGAGAACCTGATTTCGAGACACCTGAGCCCATTCGCCTCGCAGCATCCGAAGCCATGAATAGGGGCGCAACGCGCTATACGGCTGTCGACGGTATTGCTGAGTTAAAAGCGGCCATCATTCAGAAGTTCAAACGCGATAATCATCTGAGCTATAGACCCGCGCAGATAAATGTTTCTCCGGGCGGAAAGCCCGTGATTTTCAATGCGCTCGCGGTCACAGTGGGCTCTGGCGACGAGGTCATTATTCCTGCGCCCTGTTGGGTGAGTTATCCCGATATGGTCAAGCTTTGCGGCGGAATGCCGATTGTTGTGCCCTGCGGTACAAAGACGGGGTTTAAACTCACGGCTGACGCTTTGGCGGCGGTCATAACACCGCGCACAAAATGGCTCATGCTAAATTCTCCGTCTAATCCGACGGGTGCGGCCTATACGGCGGATGAGCTGCGCGCTTTAGCCGATGTGCTTCGCGCCCATCCGCATATCATGGTTTTGTCCGACGATATTTACGAGCATCTCGTCTATGATGATTTTACATTTGCAACCCTCGCCTATGTTGCGCCTGATTTATTTGACCGTATTTTGACGATGAACGGCGTGTCAAAAGCCTATGCGATGACGGGATGGCGCATAGGCTATGCCGGCGGGCCAGAGTGGCTTATTTCTGCGATACGGAAATACATGGGCCAGACGACATCTAATCCAACGAGTGTTAGTCAATGGGCAGCGGTGGCGGCCCTAAACGGCGATCAAAGCTTTATGGACTCTTGGCGTGAAACCTATGCTGCGCGGCGGGATAATGTGGTGGGACGGCTTAACGCTATGCCTGGTGTGTCATGCCTTGTTCCGCCTGGGGCTTTTTATGCCTTTGCGGATATTTCAGCCGTCACAGATGATGATGCCGGTTTTGCCTTGCAGCTTTTGGAAGAGACAGGCGTGGCGACCGTGCCGGGCAGCGCCTTTCATGCGCCGGGGCATATTCGCCTCAGCTATGCGGCGTCTATGTCAGACTTGGATGCTGCGATGGACCGCTTGGGCGGGTTTTTGGCCTAGCTTGTTGTGTTACAAAGATGCGCTTTCACGACGGTGCCCGCTTTGCCCATATCAATGCGTCCTGCATAGCCGGATTTAAGTTGACCCATGATTTTCCCCATATCCTTTAGGCCTGTCGCACCTGTTGTTTCGACAATGCCTGAGATGACGGTTTTCATTTCGTCTTCTGATAGCGGTTTGGGCATGAAGTCACGAATAATTTCAATTTCGTCCCGCTCACGTTCTGCCAGCTCTGGACGGCCATTATCTTCATAGGTTTGCGCGCTTTCCTTGCGCTGTTTGACCATCTTCGCGAGGAGAGACAAAATCTCTGAATCCTCGATGCCATCGCAACGATCTTCAGCCCGCGCGGCGATGTCCCGATCTTTGATAGCTGCTGAAATAAGCCGTAGTGTCGATACACGCAGCTTATCTTTTTCTTTCATGGCTGTTTTTGTCGACTCATTGAGCTGAGTCCGCAATGTAGCAGCTTCTGACATAATATTCGCGATCATTTTACCTTCGGATGCCCCCATCCGCGTCTCTCGATTGGGTGACATACGCTTATCGAGCGGTTTTGCCAAGCCTTTGAGTCGATTTTGCCGATGAATGTGATTTTTTCTATCTTTACAAAATGTGGCCTTGCCTATCTCGGCATTGCCTATAAAAGCTCCGACAGTTTGCCTGCCTGACAGATGGATTCGTAATTATGACGCCTTATCAGCCGACCCAAAGCCCTACTGCTGCCCTTGTGCTGGCCAATGGAGAAGTCTTTTATGGCGACGGTATAGGTCATGTCGGCGCTGCTGTCGGTGAAGTTTGCTTTAATACGGCGATGACAGGTTATCAGGAAATTTTGACGGACCCGTCTTATGCAGCCCAAATCATCTGCTTTACCTTCCCGCATGTTGGAAATACCGGCACGACAATTGAAGATGAAGAAGCGAGCAGTCCGCGCGCGGAAACAGCGGCGGTCGGCGGGATTTTTCGGGCAGCTGTGACCCCCGCGTCCAATTGGCGTTCAGATGCGGAATTAGGGGATTGGCTTTCTACGCGTAAAATCATTGGCCTCTCCGGCATAGATACGCGGGCCTTAACGGCTTTTATCCGGGATAATGGCATGCCGAATGGTGTCATCGCGCATGAGCCTTCTGGCAAATTTGATATTCCGGCCCTAACGAAACAGGCGCAGGAGTGGGCGGGACTCATCGGCGCGGACCTCGCGCAAGATGTGGGCTCCGAAGCACAATTTGATTGGACGCAAGCGCGCTGGACTTTCCCCGCGGGTTATAAAGACGTTGATAATGTGAAGCGCGTTGTGTTGATTGATTATGGCGTAAAGCGAAACATCATGCGCAACCTCGTCAGCTCAGGTCTGGCTGTAACAGTCGTACCGGCGAAAACATCCGCTCAAGATATTCTCGCGCTGAAACCTGATGGGGTTGTTCTCTCAAATGGTCCGGGCGACCCAGCCGCGACAGGTGAATATGCGATTCCGATTATCCAAGAGCTTGTCGCCGCCGACATGCCGCTTCTCGGCATTTGTTTGGGGCATCAGATGCTTGCGCTCGCGCTAGGGGCTAAGACGGTTAAAATGGACCAAGGTCACCACGGCGCAAATCATCCAGTAAAAGACCATACGACAGATAAAGTTGAAATTGTGTCCATGAACCATGGTTTTGCTGTCGATAGTGAGAGCTTACCCAATACGGTTGAAGAAACCCATGTCAGCCTATTTGACGGAACCAATTGCGGTATTCGCCTGAAAGGCAAACCCGTCTTCTCCGTCCAACACCATCCAGAAGCGAGCCCCGGTCCGCAAGATAGTTTCTATTTATTTGACCGCTTCGCAGATGCCGTAAAAGTGGTCTAGTCTTTAAGGGTTATCTGACCTGACTTCATCAAGCTCTCTGCCGCAGCTATAACGGCTTCTCGCGCGGGGCGGGGAATGACGCCCGTCAGGTTTGTGACATAGGAAGCATCGGCTTCGTGAAAAATTCCAACATCAGGCGCAATGCCCTTGATGGATTGATCAAAAATTCCTGCAAATTTCACCAACCAATTTGGCATGATACGGCTGGGTAATTTTGCCTGCGGATAGGCTTTGCGCAAAATTTCGGAAATTTCCGAAATCCAGAGTGTGTTGGAGGCCGCCATGAGGCGGCGTCCGCCGACATTTGAGCTAGTCATGGCTTTAATATGGAGAGAGGCGCAATCGCGAACATCAATAATTGGGTAGGCAATGCGCGGCATGGCGGGATATTGGCCGCTAAATAAGCTTTTGATAATAGTGAGAGACGCGCCGCCATTCTCATATGTATCCGGGCCAAAGACGAGGCCTGGGCAGATTGTCGTCACCCGTTCGGTCACATTTTGGGATTTTGCATAATCCCAAACTGCGCGTTCAGCTCGCGTTTTAGACACAGGATATGCTGTCAGCGGACGCCAATCTGGGTCTGCCCAATCACTTTCTTTGACGAGCATATGTCCGCTGCGCCCAGCTTGCCCCATCATGGCAACCATAGAAGATGTCATGATGACGCGCTCTACGCCTTCACCTAAGGCTTGTTCCACCACGCGCATAGCGCCTGCGCGGGCTTCGGGGACGAGCGCTTCTCGGTTAGACGGTGCGTCTAATGGAAAAGGAGAGGCGATGTGCTGGACGAATCGGCAATCTTTCACGGCGGCTTTCCAGCCTGAATCTTTTCCGAGATCTGCCTCAATCAGTTCAAGCTGAGATGTGTCCACACCTGTGGCGGCGAGCGCCTCAATTATCCGCTCGCCTTTGACCTTATTGCGGACCGTGCCGCGCACAGCATAGCCTTGGCTGAGTAAGCCTGCCGCCACATGGCTGGCGATAAAACCGGATATTCCGGTGACGAGAACGATATCGGTCA
>CAYWSI010000025.1:0-18592 GCA_964460585.1 uncultured Algimonas sp. | reverse complement strand
TCCTTGCCGCCCCGTTGCCCCGATTACACCTACGACTGACATAGTGTCTCCCTCATACATTTTTAGCTAGAGTTAAAAGTCTTGCCAATCCGCATAATTGATAGTGCATTAGCCTATGTCTTCATGCAAAAGTGAGGATATGCAAAATGATGATTTATATTCAGTAAGCCATGCGGTGCGCCGGCAAGCAAATGCACAGGGTGAGGCTACTGTATTCACCTTCGAAAATAAGCGAACAAGTTTTTCTGAGCTAGATAGGAAAAGCAATCAAACGGCCCGCGCGCTCATTGCTGCAGGGATAAAAAAAGGCGACCGGGTTGGCGTTTTAAGTAAGAATTCACCTATTTATTTTGAGATTATTGCAGCGGCCGCAAAGATGGGGGCTGTTGTAAATTCCGTGAATTGGCGACTGGCCGCTGATGAGATCCGTTATGTTTTTGATGATAGCGGTTCGAAACTGATATTTGTCGGGGCGGAATTTCTAGATATTGTCGGTGAGGTGCTGCCCACCCTTAAGGTGAAAGCACCTGTCTATGATATTGAAGGTGCGGGAGACAAATATCCTCATTTTGAGACATGGCGGGATGAGTTCTCAGAGGCCCCATTGGACATAGAAACGAGTTCCGATGATCCAATTGTGCAACTTTATACGTCCGGCACGACAGGGCGTCCAAAAGGAGCAGTATTGTCCCATCGATCTATTTTGGCGCTTCGCGGACAGGACCCAACTTACGATATGGCGAATTGGCAAAAATGGGTGCCCGGGGAAACGGGACTACTCGCAATGCCATGTTTTCATGTTGGCGGAACAGTTTTTGGGCTCTCTATGATTCAAAGCGGCGCTCATGCTGTTATTGTTAGAGAGTATAATCCAAATACTGCACTCGATTTCATAGAGGAGTACGGGATATCTAAAATTTTTATGGTGCCCGCGGCCTTGCAAATCTTGCTCAATCACCCGCGGGTTGAGGAAGCTGATTTCTCAAAACTGGGATATATATATTACGGCGCGTCTCCTATTCCTTTGTCTCTCATGCGTGAGTCTATTCGCGTTTTCGGATGTGACTTTGTTCAAATGTACGGCATGACGGAAACCTCCGGCACCATTGTCGCATTGCCTCCCGAGGACCATGATCCAAACGGAAGCCCTAAAATGCGTTCTGTGGGGAAACCCTTACGGGGTGTTGAAATCAAAATCATAGATAAGGATGGTGCCGATGTGCCGACCGGTGAGGTGGGCGAGATTGCAACGCGGTCAGTAAAAAATATGGTGGCCTATTGGAACAAACCAGAGGCAACTAATCAAACGGTTGATGCCGATGGATGGTTGCGGACAGGGGACGCGGGTTATCTCGATGAAGATGGCTATCTCTATATTCATGACCGCGTGAAGGATATGATCATTTCAGGCGGTGAGAATATTTACCCGGCGGAAGTGGAGAATGCGATTTATTCCCACGAAGATGTCGCAGATGTGGCGGTCATCGGTGTTCCAAATGAAAAGTGGGGCGAGGCTGTTATGGCATATGTCGTGCTCAAAGACGACCGCGATCTCTCGGCTGAGGACGTTATTGAATATGCCCGCTCAAAAATTGCGCGCTATAAATGTCCGAAAACAATTGCGTTTATTGAGGCTTTACCGAGAAACGCATCAGGTAAAATTCTACGAAAAGACCTCAGAGCGCCGCATTGGGCAGGCAAAGATAGGCATGTTAATTAGACAACTAACTCTAGTTTGGGTGAGACACGACGCGAAATGAGTTTAGTTTTTTGGGAGAGCTGAAATGACGATGACGCCAGCGGAAGTTATGACGACTGTCTATGAGCATATGCGTAGGGGTGAGTGGGATGAAGCCGAGACATATATCTCTGATGACTTCATTATTTATGAACCCGAGAGTCTTCCATATGGAGGGAAATGGAAGGGTAAAGATGCCTTTCGTCGTATCTTCCCCGCCGTGATGGGTTCTTTCGATGACCCGTCTCCTACACCTGTTGAAATGACCGGCGGAAAGGAATGGGCGAATTATATCGTCAATCTAACGGTAACTTCCAAGAAGACAGGTATTCGTACGACTTACCGGGTTGTCGAGTCTGCACGTGTGATTGATGGCAAGATGACTGAAATGTATCTGCATTATTTCGACACGGCACAAATGGTCAAAGATTTTGAAGGCGAAACATGAGCGATGGAATAAAAACAGTCGTTGTCCTCGGACCCTCATCGGATCAAGGATTGCCACTCATTCAGGCGCTTTATGAAGGTGGCCTAACGCCTATTGCTGCGCCGAGGCGTCTTGATGCTATGGCGGAGACAGCTTTCCCTGACATTGAAACAGTCCATGCAGATTTGATGGATGTTGAAACCCTTAAAAAAACCTTTGAGGGCCGAGATGCTGCGGCGTTTTCCTTACGTTTTACATTTGATTTTGATGTTGCTGCTCAATTTGGCCGCAATATCGCAGACGCCGCGAAAGCCGCTAACCTTAAAAAAGTGGTATTCAATACAAGTTGTTTTGTCGCTGATGACGATCTCGGCATTAGCGCCCATGACGGACGCCGAGAGATAGAGCGGGCAATCGCTGCTTCAGGTGTCAATTATGTCTTCGTTGAGCCCGTTGTGTTCATGAATAATATTAGTGCGCCGTGGTGCAAACCGGGCATTTTGAATACGAAGACATTTACTTATCCTGCGTCAGAGACGTTAAAAATTAGCTGGATATGCCTTGAAGACGTCTCTCGTATTATGGTCGCGGCTCTAAAGTCTGACAGCGTAGATCGCCAGCACCTTCCAGTTGGCGGACCACAAGCGTTGACGGGGTTTGAAATTGCAGAAAGTTTGAGTGCGGCTGCGGGTTATCCCATTCGTTTTGATAGCATTACGCCCAATGAGTTTGCCGAGAATATGAGCGAGAAGGTAACGGGCTCTCGCGAAATTCCGCCAGGTAGTGTTTATGAGGGCATGGCAAAATTTTATGCCTTCTATAATGATCAACCTGTCTCGCCGCTGATTGTCGACCCGAAAACAATTACGGACAAATTACCTGTCACGCTGACTTCATTTGAGGATTGGTCAGCACGTCAGGATTGGAGTCGTTAAATTTGAAGAATAACTGTGTAGATGAATTACGCGGTTATTGAATTCAAAAGGTCTTGCATTATTCCGTCAAGATAATCGGCACTTCGTAATTCCAGTGCCGATAAGGCGTCTAACTCAGCAGATTTTTCCGGATAAGCTTCCTTAAGCGTTTGCCAAGCGTTTGCCCCCTGACGTTCTGCCTTGGATTGGATGTAGACTTGTTCAGCAGGTTTATAGGGTTCAAACGCCGCGTAATATGTTGCCTTAGCATTTGGAATAATGGTTGCGACCAAGTCTTGATGTTCTTGGCTGGTTGAGAACATGGCTGCAGCTCGGTCAGCAATTTCATCTTCCGCCGCTGCGCATTTCATGAGGCCTTCTTTGTGTTCGGGAATTTGTTCGGCCCAATATCTATAGCGCGCTGCGGCAGTCCGTTCGAGTTCGGAAAGTAGATAGGGAAAAGCTTCTGGCGGCACAGCTCCCAGATAATGTGCGAGGAGTTCTCCAAATTGCGGAACGACGATGTCACTCATTTTTTCTCTCCTATCCAATGAGATACGAATGACGTGGACAAGACATGGTCTTATAAACCCAAGACTCGTTTTGCGATGATGGTTTTTTGTACTTCATTGCTGCCGCCATAAATCGTTGTCGCACGTCCATTTAGGTATTTTGCCATCGCATTTTGCGCTGCATGCGAGCCAACAGGTTCAGGAGCTTGGTTCCCGTAAAGCGGCCGCGCATAAGGTAATTGAAGTCCGCCGTAAGCATAAAGCTCACTTTCAACGATCTGAATTTCTTGCCTCAAATTGGAAGATATAAGTTTCGTGAGTGAACTTTCTGGTCCCGGGTCTCGGCCTTGGGAAATTGAGGCGAGAATTCTGAGTTCTGTAAACTCTAAGGCTTCAGCGGATAGCTGTAGCTCAGCTAATCGATTGATTAAGTCCGCATTGCCAGACATCGCACCGTTCACACCGGAAGGTACAGTTTTTGCAATTTCTTGTAATCCCTTGATTTGGGAAAGAGCTTTAGGTCCGAAGCAGGAGCCACCACGTTCGTTGGTTAAAAGGAATTTGGCAATTTCCCAGCCTTGGCCTTCTTCGCCAATGCGGTTTTCAACGCCAGTTTCAGCATTGTCGAAAAAGACCTGATTGACCTCATGGTCACCTGACATAGATAAAATAGGCGCGACTTCGACGCCCGGTTGATTCATCGGAACTAATAAGAATGTAATACCTTCTTGTTTGCGTGCTTTCGTTTCAGTCCGGACGAGGCAGAAAATCCAATTGGCGAATTGTGCGTGTGTCGTCCAAATTTTAGACCCGTTTATCGTATATTTTTTTCCATCGCTGACGGCTTTCGTTGAAAGAGACGCAAGGTCAGACCCGCTTCCAGGTTCTGAATAACCCTGACACCAAAAATCTTCTCCAGAGCGAATGCGAGGTAAGAACCGGTCTTTTTGCTCTTCTGTACCATACTCACATATAACGGGCCCGATTAACTTCATGCTTATGGGGGATGGAAGGAAGGCTCCGCTTGCAGATAATTCTTTTTCAAAAAGATATCTTTGTGTTGGCGTCCAATTGGTGCCGCCATACTCTTCTGGCCAAGAATAGGCGACCCATCCTTTGTCATTTAAGGCCTGATGCCATTCTAAGGCTAAGTCGGGTTCAACAAAAACGCCGGGTGTTCTTGCAGCGCCTGTCTTAAGTTTGTCTGTAAATTTCTCTTTGATGAAGGCCCTGACTTCATCGCGAAAGTCTAGATCAGCATCCGAAAACTCCATATTCATGATCTAATTTCCTTCCCGCATTGCCCAACGCAATCCACGTCTCAACATTTCATAATAGACTGGATAATCCCAAGCGCATTTATCAGGATGGGGATTGAAATCTCTCATGCCCGGGAGGTCATAATGCCCCCGGCAATGGCCAAGTGTATTATACACAATCTGCCCCGCCTCTAAATCGCGCGTGTATAAAATGGGCACCGTGGTCTTCGGCCAATGGGAGTCTGTAAACCCAACCGTTTCACCTTCGAATGTTGTTTTCATTAGAATGTCAATTTCAGCGGTTGTATTGGAGAGATATAGTTCGTCAACGACTTCGAAGTCCTCAAGCCCTTTTGTGAGTTCATGGGTTTTGTTCACGATTTCCACGGTAAATTTGTCTATCGGTGGATGGGCTTTGAACTGCGAGCCAAGAACTTCCATGACATCAGGACGTTCATCAGGGGTGGAGACGCCGCCGTCGACGAATCGTAATATTGAGTTGGTGCCATGCAAAGCGAGCCATTTTCCGCCGCCCTTTAACCAGGCTTTGATTGCCTTCATTTCGGCTTTTGTTGGCATTAAGTCGCAGCAATAAGTGACGAGAAATCGGCAGTCATTTAGTCGATCAATATTCGAGTAATCGCAAGCGACTGTCGTTCTGATTTGTGGATGTTCGGCGAGAAGCTTTAGAATTTCTAACCGCGCGAAATCAATATCATGGTATTTACCAGCCGCAACAAAGTGGGCGTCTATGCGTTTTGTCACCAGCTCTTTCCCCTTTATCCCTTAAACCTCTAATATGGCGATTCCGGACATGCCCGGAGCGCCATAAACATGACTATATGCGGTTTTAGGTTTGTTCGGGACCTGACGTGCTCCGCCGCGGCCTCTCAATTGAACAGTGTTTTCATAGATTTGTCTCAACCCAGTCGCGCCGATGGGCTCACCGCAGGCGATACAGCCGCCATCAGTATTGACAGGTAATTGGCCTGTTATCTCTGTGCGGCCTTCTAATAACCATTGTTCTTGTTCGCCGTCTTTGCAGAACCCATTTTCTGACATGTGCATAATTTCTGCGCCAGATTCGGTGTCTTGGAGTTGTGCGACAGATATGTCGTCGGGTCCGATGCCTGCCATTTCAAAAGCGGCTTTAGACGCCATAATTGTTGGCTTTCCGCCATCTTCAACATCAAGACCTGGCGCATAGACTTCGAAAGATCCCGGCGGGCGAGACCTTACAGCTAATCCCGAAATTTTAACCGCATCTGCACCCAGTTCACGCACTTTCTTTTCACTGGCAAGGATTAAGGCGACGCCACCTTCGCCGGGTGCGCAGAACATATATTTCGTCAAAGGGTCATTGATCATAGGAGATTCTAGGATTTGCTCTAAAGCAATTGGCGTTCTCCGCCACGCATGTTCCGCAAGTGACCCATTGCGGAAAGATTTTTCTGCAACACGGCCAAGCGTTGTTCGGCTAATGCCATGTAAGGCCATATAGCGTTGAATTTTTAGTGCAAAAAACTGGGTTGTCATCATCATGCCAGTCTGACCGTACCATTCGGGCAAGCCATAAGCGCTTGGCTTGGCGGCAAAGGCTCCGCGTGGATGTTTGTCAAAGCCAACGGCGGCCGCGAGATCAATCTCGCCAGATGCAATCGCATATCGAGCTGAGGCGAGGGAACTACCGCCCGTTGCGCAGCCATTAAAGACATTGACGAAAGGCACGCCCGTCAGGCCTAAGTCATTGAGCATAACATCGGCTTTTCCTGCGGCCATAGACCCACCATAGGCCGCTTGAATGTCGCTCCACTCTACGCCAGCATCTGCCAAAGCTTCGCGCATGGCAAATACGCCTTGGTCACGCCCAGAGCGGCCTTCTGTACGGCCAAATTTATGGATGCCAGCCCCGATGATATAAACGTCACTCATGTTAAACTCTTCATTCCAGTAGGGTTTGCCGGTTTAGGTTTTTGGCCGAAAGGCATAAGTTGATCTCTTCTCATCAAAAGGTACGATGACAAATTCCATTGGCATTCCCAATTCGAGATCCTCGAGTTTTGAGTCCACAATATGACTTTCGACAATTACCTCGCCGGGCAACTCTACATAACCCACTAAAAATGGTTCGAACTCCTCTGGACCATCATAGGGGGGTTTCGGTTTAAAATCTTGCCGTGTCCAAGACCATAACTTGCCTTCGCGTGCGAGAGGATAAAGAGTCATCGTTTTTGCAGCTTCGCCTAACGGTAAAGGAAAGACAATTTTACCATCAGGACGTTTTCCGCCAATCAACTGAGGTGAATTTCCGTCAGTCCAAAGGCCTTCAGCAATAGGAGTGAGCTTTGTCATTAGGCCGCCTTTGTGAATGCTTTGAGGCAAGTTGATGTGTCGCCAAATAGACGCGCCAACAGCAAAATACGTTTTAGAGCATGCCCGATCGCTACCTCTTCAGTGATCCCCATAGCTCCATGATATTGAACCGCTCTTTGAGCGATATGTTGCGCCCGTGTTGATATGAAAGCTTTTGCACCATAAATTTTGGCACGCCTATCATTATCATTTGTGGCTGGAACGAGTAAAACGCGTAGCAAAGTGGAGCGAATTTGTTCGAGTTCTGCAAAGCAATCTGCGAGATTGTGTTGAATAGCTTGAAAAGATCCGATGCTAACGCCAAATTGTTTGCGTTCTTTTACGAACTCTATTGTGTCATGGAATACTAGCTGACTAAGACCTACCATTTCAGCGCAGGCAAGAAGGCTAGTATCCGCGACAATGTTTTCAAAATCAGAAAAGCTGAGATTTAGTTTCGCCTTGGTGGGAATCGAAGCGGATTGAAACTCAATAACGGCAGCTTGGCTACCATCCGCGATACGATAGTAACGAGGGATAACGCCTTTAGTCGTCTTGGGAATTGCGAATATACCAAATTTTCCATCTGTGTTGGCCGTTACAAGAAGTAAGTCTGCAATTTTCCCGCCCAGCACGAAGTGTTTTTCGCCTGTAATTTCATAGCTATCGCCTTTTTTGACAGCTGTTGTGAACTTCGGAGTAAGCTCATAGCGACCCTTTGGTTCTGCAAGCGCGACTGCAGCAATTTTGGAGCCATCTAACAACGGCTCCAAAATTTCAGTTACACCTGATTTTCCAGCAATTAGAGTAGGCAAGGCGCCATTTTCGAGCCAAGGGTCAATGGCGTTTTGTCGGCCGAATGTCTGTGCAATTGTTGCAAGGTCGCTCATTGAACCTGACATGCCGCCATATTGTTCGTCTGCGGCTATCGCGAGTAAGCCGAGTTCGGCTATAGAGTTCCACCGTGATTTGTCGTAACCAAGCTCTGAGTGTCTTTGTTTAATGCGCTCAGTCACATCAACGGACTGCAAGAAGCGTTCGGCCGTTGACTTAAATAATTCTTGATTTTCAGATAGGTCGAAATTCACAATTTAACTCGTTTTTAGTTTCAGTCTAATTGCCATACACATTAAAATTTTACGACAAGCGAAAGTAATAGGTTGACCCTTGCGCTCACGTTTTCATATTTGCGCTATGGTCGGGTAATGTAAAAAATGAGTTTGGCTATACTCATTTTTGATGGGTGTTTTTAAGTGTAAGAGCGCCTAATGTCCAAAAAAAAGGTGATATAAATGGCAAAACTATCCGGAAAAACTGCGGTTGTATTGGGTGCCGCGACTGAAAATAATATGGGGCAAGTTATAGCGCGCCTTTTTGCATCGGAAGGTGCAAAGGTAATGGTGAGTGGTCGGAATAAAGATGTGCTTTCCAGCTTAGCTAAAGAAATTAGTGGGGAATATGCGCTTTGTGATATTACTGACCACGGTTCAGTTTCGACGCTAGCAGAAAAAACAATAGGCACATTTGGCAGAATTGATATTGCGGTAAACACTGTCGGTTGGGGGGTCTCAAAATCGCTGTTAGATACGCCCGATGACGATTTACAAAAAATGGTCGGCGTCCAATTTACAGGCGTACATTATTTCTTGTCTGAAATGGTTCGAGCGATGATGGCGGGTGAGCCGCAAGGCGGATCCATTATTCAAATTTCTTCTGCTACCACGAAGGCTCTTATCAATAATTATGCAGCCTATATTGGCACAAAATCTGGTTCTGACGCGCTCATCCGATGTGTTGCCAATGATTATGGGCAGTTTGGAATTCGTGCCAATTCGGTATCTCCTGCTTTAACAAATTCTCCCATGACGGCGGGGAGTTTTGGAGTTCCGGGTCTCGTTGACGCGTTTTTGCCACGCTATCCACTAGGCCGCTTGAATACGATGACCGATGTTGCCAATACGGCCCTATGGCTTGCTAGCGATGAAGCCTTTATTACAGGTGAGAATATTCAGTGTAATGGCGGTCTCACTCTACGCGGTAATCCGCAGGCTAGAGATGTTGGAGCTGCAATTGCAGCCGCGTCCAAAGCCAACTCTTAGACGCGACCGATAATTCTCGGGTCAAATCGTGCAAAAGAGCTCATATTACCGGTATTATGTCCTCGGAATGTTGACCTTGGTGTCGACAATTAACATTGCCGATAGACTAGTCGTGTCAATTCTATTGGAGGATATCAAAGCTGAATTTGCGTTATCCGATGCACAAGTTGGGATACTCGCAGGTCTTGCTTTTTCACTTTTTTATGCTTTCATGGGAATACCGATTGCACGACTTGCAGATAAAACGAACCGTAAAAATATTATTTCTGCTGCGTTGATTATTTGGAGCACAATGATGGCGCTCTGCGGTGCAGCTGTCGGGTTTGTGACCTTTTTCCTTGCGAGAGTTGGCGTGGGTATAGGGGAAGCTGGCGGTTCTCCACCTTCATTTTCCATCATAGGCGATTATTTCAAGCCTCATGAAATGACCCGCGCTATGAGCATTTTCATAACAGGCGGCGTTTTCGGGACCGCAGGGGGATTAATGCTCGGCGGATTATTGGCCGATGCAATAGGGTGGCGACTTACATTTGTCGCGATGGGGCTACCTGGTATTTTGGTTGGTATATTTTTCTATTTTACGGTGAAGGAGCCCGTCCGAGGCCAAAATGAAACAGAAGATGAAACCGGCGGAATAAATGCTGGCATCTTAGAGACGTTAAAGTCTCTCCTTCAAAACAAGGTCTATGTACGGGCCGTTATAGCTTTTTCCCTTTTGACCTCAATCGGGTTTGCCATTGCAATATGGCTCGCGCCGATCATGATTAGAAATTATGACGTGTCCCTAACAAAAGTTGGTTTGTATTTAGGTTCAGGCTTTCTCTTTGCAGGCATCCCTGGTCCGATTATTGGAGGACTCATCGTTGACCGATTGGTGAAGAAAAATCAAAATTGGTATATATGGTTTGTCGTGATTGCGATTATTTTATGTCTTACCTTGTATTATTTTAGCTTAACGGCTTATGCTTTTTTGGCTTTTATTAGTTTATTTGTGATCGGATATTTTTGTTTCATGTTACCACAAGGGGCGGCTCTGGCGATTATCCAAAATTCGGTCAGGTCGGGTGAACGGGCTTTAGCATTTGGGTTTGTTCTGCTCTTCACGAATATAGTTGGAATGGCTATTGGGCCTTTTGTAATTGGTTTGATAAGTGATAACCTCGCGTCCGAATACGGAGCGCGGTCCATGAATTATGCTGTGGCAAGTTTCTGTATTTTTGCAGGTTTTGCGGCATGTATTTTCTATTTTTTGACGGCTGTTGCGATGAAAAAATCAGGTGATTTGAAAGATTTAAGTGAGGTTTAGGAGCTAGATATGGTTGAGACAGTCACAGGACATGATCGATCAAACGGCATTACTGTCGATGACCTATTGAAAAAGGATAAGGTTGCTGCACCTGCAACCTTTTTTGAAGCCTCGCCTATGAAACCTGGTCTAACCCGGGTCGCGACAAAACGGTTTTATAGCCAAGAAGATCATGACCTCGAAGTAGAGCGCCTATGGAAACGTGTCTGGCAAATGGCATGTCATGAAGATGATATTCCGAATGTTGGTGATACGCACGTCTATGACATTGCGGGTCTTTCGTTTATCATTATTCGGACGGGAAAAGATAAATTTGACGCTTTCCCTAACGCTTGCATGCATAGAGGTCGAGCACTGTGTGATAATCACCGTAAAGGGTTGACGATGTTGCGCTGTCCTTTTCACGGTTGGACATGGAACCTAAAAGGTGATTTGCGAGAGATACCATGTGAATGGGATTTTCCAGGAGTTAAAAAGGAAGATTACGCGCTTAAGCCCGTTAAAACGGGTCGTTGGGGCGGGTTTATTTTTGTCAATCCTGATGAAAATTGCGAGCCTTTTGAAGATTTTTTAGGTGATTTTGACCGGCATTTTCAGCGTCCATTTAAAAATAGGTATAAAGCGGCCCATCTGATCAAGCGGCTGCCGTGCAATTGGAAAATCGCGCAAGATGCTTTTATGGAAAGCTATCATGTTATTGGCACGCATCCGGAGCTTTTACCGACATTTGCTGACGCTAATTCAAAGTATGATGTTTGGGGAAATTATTCGAGAGCGATTTCACCTTCGGGTCCGCCAAGCCCACATTTAGGTCTTGAGCACCCTTATCAGGAGGCTTTTCCAGACGGGAAAGTTTTCCAAAGTTTTCGGCACCCTATAACGGGGCATATTTTTCGCAGGCTTGAAGAAAGTCGAGTGGAAGTCACGACGCCAAATGGAAAAACAGGTATCTTCGATGATGCCGCAAATCATATAGAAGGTGAATTGCAATCGGCTGACCCTCATATGTGTGATTGGATCGGCGGAAAACTCAGACCTGAAGAAGCTGACATGCCAGATGCTTTTCCAACGGATACGGCGCAGGTGTACCGCGCGGCTCGAGCAGGGTTTGGCCGAGAGAACCATCGCCCAGTCTGGGGAGATGAGATTGATAAAGTTAGCGATTCCGATTTAATCGACGCTATTTTCTACAGCCTATTCCCGAACCTCAGTCCATGGGGTGATTTTAACCCGATTTTTTATCGTTTTCGTCCTGATGGGAACAATCCTGAGCAGTGTTTTCATGAAGTCATGTATATGGTGCCGCTACCCGAAGGTGCGGAGCGGCCAGCCCCGGCCAAATGTACATTTTTGGATCTGGAAGATGATTACACGCAGGCGCCTGATTTCAGCAGTTATCTTCTTAAGGTGTTCAACCAAGATAACCTTAATCATAAAATGGTGCAAAAAGGGATGCGGAGCCAGTCAAAGGGCGAAATCATATTTGCCAGCTATCAGGAAAGTAAGCTTCGGCATTTCTATGAGAATTTAGATAAATGGCTTGAAAGTGATGAAGCGCCTAAAAGCAAATAAATGACCCAAAAGCCAAAATAGCGCAAAGCGTCCTTTTGGTTATCAACGCATTGGAGATAAAATGGCAGAGGCCTATATCATTGACGCCTGCAGAACGCCGCGCGGTATTGGTAAAATCGGGAAGGGGGCACTAGCGCATCTTCACCCGCAACATCTTGGTGCAACAGTTCTGAAAGCCATCGCGGAACGTAATAATCTCAACACCGAAGACGTCGATGATATTATTTGGGGAACCAATGCGCAAAAAGGAAAGCAATCCTCTGACCTAGGCCGGATGAGTGCTTTGCTCGCAGGGTATTCAATTAAAGCTTCAGGCGTGACATTGGACCGGTTTTGCGGGTCTGGTATGACGGCAACCAACCTTGCGGCGGGGCAGATAATGTCTGGTATGGAAGACGTTGTGATTGCCGGCGGCACGGAGATGATGAGTTATACCAACTCAATCAGGGATCCGAATGTCATGCCTACTTTAGATGGCGGTAATATGGATTTGCGCGACATACACCCGCAATCCAATCAAGGCGTTTGCGCAGATGCGATTGCAACATTGGAAGGGATTGAGCGTGATGCGCTAGATAAATTGGCTGTAACGTCACAGGAGAGGGCTGCTCGCGCTATCGAAGAAGGCCGGTTTGATCAATCAATCATCCCTGTTTTGAATGAAGACGGGTCTGTAGCCTTGGATAAAGAAGAATTTCCGCGCCCAGGAACAACGCTAGAAGGGCTC
Source organism: uncultured Algimonas sp. (assembly GCA_964460585.1). GTDB lineage: Bacteria > Pseudomonadota > Alphaproteobacteria > Caulobacterales > Maricaulaceae > Litorimonas. The sequence goes on along the minus strand of CAYWSI010000025.1, from coordinate 5,686 downwards.
TCAGGCTTACGAACGGTTTTCGCGAATTGGCGTGATTTGGAAGTCGACGAGACAGGCCGTACTTATGGGAGCATGATCCAAAGTGTCTATCCCGAGCTAACCGAGTTTAATCATGTCCACCATGCTAGAAACAGCTCTGGCGTTGTGGATGGTGCAGCGGCAATATTGATGACGTCTAAAGCCTATGCCGAAGAAAATGGTTTAACCCCGCGTGCACGCATCGTGGCAACAGCAAATATGGGCGATTGCCCAACGCTTATGCTAAACGCCCCTGTGCCTGCAGCACGTAAAGTATTGAAAAGAGCCGGTCTTTCGATTGAGGATATTGACGTTTGGGAAATCAATGAGGCTTTTGCAGTGGTCGCTGAAAAATTTATCCGTGATCTCGATTTAGATCGGTCCAAAGTCAATATTAATGGGGGCTCTATGGCTTTGGGACATCCTATCGGCGCGACAGGTTCAATCTTGATAGGTACGGCGCTTGATGAGCTTGAGCGTAGCGGCGGACGCTATGGTCTTGTCACGATGTGTGCGGCCGGAGGCATGGCGCCGGCAATTATCATTGAGCGTGTGGAAGATTTTTAATAAATTTCTTATATTTCAATGCTTTTTTAGGTTATTTTAATCAAAAAAAGGCCTTCTCCAAAATTGGGGAAGGCCTTTTTTATTTTGTATTGTGTTGGGTGATTTTTAGAATTGAACGCGTTTTGTATAGCCGCCGTCAATGACGACATTTGTGCCTGTTGTGTAGGCTGAGGCTTCACTGGCTAAGAAGACAACAGTCTTAGCGACATCTTCTGGCGTACCAAATCGGCCTAAAGCCATATTAGCTTCTGTCGCGGCGTAGAATTCGGGCTTCCCTTTTTTGATGTTTTCCCAGTTTCCACCTGGGTAGGTAATCGGGCCAGGGGAGACCATATTTACGCGAATGCCTTTGGGTCCAACAGCTTGTGAGAGTTGTGATCCATAAGTGATGAGGGAGGCTTTTAGAGCGTTATAGGCTTGCGGAACGAAGAAAGTTTCTACGGCTGCGGTTGTCACCATTAGAACAATCGAGCCGTTACCAGATTTTTCCAAATGAGGCTGCAGAGTTTCAACACCTGTCACGGCGGATTTCACATCAAGATTGAAAACCTTATCCCAATCGCCAGTTGCCCCCGCGCCTGAAGCGCTAATATTGTGAACAAAGATATCGCATCCACCTAGCTTCTTTGCAGCCTTTTCTAGCCATGTTGCATAATCTTTCATGTCGTCAACTTCATGCGCTTCGGCAAAGACTTTTCCGCCATGTTTGGCGAGTTCATCTGCGGCTTTTTTTACGGCATCTGCACTACGTGAAAAGAAGGCGACATCTGCGCCTTCAGACGCAAAATGCTCTAGAGCGGCACGGCCAATTCCGCGGCTGCCTCCCGTCAGAATCACTTTTTTTCCTTTAAGACCTAGATCCATTTTGCTCTCCATTATTCCTATTTAGCTTTTTCAAAATACTTACTTGCCAGAAAACTCGTCAAAAGCCTCTAAAACTTTTGCGCCATAAACTGTAGCTGGACCACCGCCCATTTCAATTGAGACATTGATTGTTTCGAGGACTTCATCTCGGCTGACGCCCAGGGAAACAGCATTACTAACGTGATAGGCGATGCAATCTTCGCAACGAACAGAAATTGAGATTGCGATTGCCATGAGTTCTTTCGTGCTTTTATCAAGCTCACCATCACTTGTGGCCGAGGTGACCAAACCGCCAAAAGCTTTCATGGTGCTTGGCGAGCCTGCAGCAAGGCTGCCCATTCTGCTCTTCATAGACTTTAATTGTAATGCCCATTTATCCGCCATGAGATACCTCCAAACCCGCTGTTATAATTCAAAAACTTAGGGAGCTAAGAAGCTCAAAGTTACTCCCATTTTGGATAGTTTATGTCGGATAGTCAGATCATGCCCCGTCTTCGCGGGATAGGTTTAGCTGCCAAAATGAAAGGTATCATTATAGGGTGGTTTTCTTTGCGAATTCTGATCACGTCGTTGCTAAGATTGAATTTTGATTGTTGAATTTGCCAGCCAATTGCGGGAACATGGTTTCGTTTTCAATGACGCTACCAAGGAGGCAGCGATTACGCGGTTTTGTCCTATCATCATGATTCGGTTTTTGCTGTCAGCCTTGCTGTTTTTGTCTCTGACAACATCTGCGCTTGGTCGCCAGACTGAGACGCTGGATACGGGTAAGGTTACGGCCTCGATTATATCGTCTTTGGATAGGGCCGCACCGGGCGGGACAGTTTGGGTAGCTTTGCGAACTGAACTTGATGAAGGCTGGCACACCTATTGGCGCAACCCTGGTGATAGTGGAGAACCGGTGCAATTAACATGGTTGCTCCCGCAAGGCGTCGACGCAGGACCGATTGCTTGGCCTGTGCCTTATCCCATCCCCACGGGTCCCATTGTGAATTATGGCTTTGAGGGTGCGCCGCTTTTTCCCGTCGAACTCACAATACCCGAAACTATGCAAACAGGCGAAACCTTGTCCCTGACCTTGGATTTTTATTATCTTGTCTGTGCCGATATCTGCATTCCAGAAGAAGGTCAGCTAAGTCTGGACTTAGATATCGGTGAACCCGTGGCTGACGCGCTCTGGGGGCCGCAAATCGAAATGGCCGTTTTAGAAAGTCCCCGCCGCGGCAATATTGCGGGGGCTGCCGAGGTCGCAAATGATATCCTGACCCTGACATTTGCGGATCTACCGGAAGGCCGCGTGAGCGAGGCTTATTTCTTCCCTTTTGTTCAAGGTGTGTTGGGCCATAGCGCCGCGCAAAATTTTCGCCCGGGTGACAATGGGATTGCACTTGTCACTGAACCCGAATTTCTTTGGACGAATGGTATCCCGGATACAATCGAAGGCGTCTTGAAATATAATTTGGATGGCGCGGTCCAGAGCGAAGTTGTGACACTCGCCACCCATAGCGCACTCGACATTGGAGAAAGCGGTCAGGCAGGCACATCGATGGGACTCCTTGCGGCAGCTTTTGGTGCTTTGCTGGGCGGGTTAATTCTCAACCTTATGCCCTGCGTCTTTCCGATTATTTCACTCAAGGCACTCAGCCTTGCCAAATCAGCGCATGGAGATCGCCTTCCTGCGCGGCGCGGCGCTTGGGCCTATACGCTGGGCGTCCTGCTCACATTTGCAGTGTTGGCTGGCGTTTTAATTATTTTCAAAGCTGCGGGCGCGCAGATCGGTTGGGGATTTCAATTGCAGTCGCCAAAGGTCGTGGGCGTGCTGGCGCTTTTGCTATTTGTTATTGGATTAAATTTGCTTGGCCTCTTCGAAATTGGTTCGCGGTTGCAAGGGGTCGGCGGCGGTATGGCCTCGCGCGGCGGACTGTCAGGCTCTTTCTTTACGGGTGTTTTAGCCGTCATTGTTGCCACACCCTGTACCGCACCTTTCATGGCAGGGGCTGTGGGCTATGCGCTCGCCCAGCCCGCGCTTACAACTTTGATTGTATTCTTGGCCCTGGGTTTCGGTTTTGCTCTCCCATTTCTACTGCTCGGATATATACCGGGTTTGCTTGCAAAACTGCCAAAGCCGGGGCCTTGGATGGAGACGTTCCGGCAAGTGCTGGCCTTCCCCATGTTTGCTGCGGCAATCTGGCTAGTTTGGGTTCTGATATTACAGGCAGGGGCCAATGGGGCAGGTTTATTGCTGATTGCAATGCTGCTGGCAGGTTTTGCCATTTGGTTACATCGCCGCGGCTCAACTCTGATAAAAGGGCTCGCGCTTATGACGGCCCTTGGGGCGCTTGTCTTGCCATTGACGCTGTCTACAGGCGCGGTTGGCGGCGCAGCAGGCGTGACGACCGCCAGTCTTAAAGCTGAGGCTTGGTCGCCTGAACGCGTCGCAGAATTACGGGCCGAAGGGCGTCCAGTCTTTGTTGATTTCACGGCCGCTTGGTGCGTCACCTGTAAGGTCAATGAACAGCTTGTCCTGAAAACCGAGCGGACACAGGCTTTGTTTGAGCGGACGAATACGGCTTTCCTGATTGCGGATTGGACGAATAGGGATGCCCAAATCGCGGCGGAATTAGAACGTTATGGCCGGGCAGGCGTGCCCTTATACCTAGCCTATCCAAAATCTCACAAAGATGTTATCGGATTGGTGTTGCCCCAAAACCTAAGTTTCAGCGTATTAGAAGACATGTTGGAAGAATAGATTCACTATGATGGAGATTAAAATGAAGACCCTTTTTGTAGCTACAGCGACCCTCGCGCTTTTGGCGACGGCCACAACGGCGTCTGCCAAAATTGCTAATGGGACAAGTGTTACGGATATGACTGTGACAGATTCTAACGGAAAACAGCATAATCTGTCAGATTTTACGGGTAAGCGCGTTGTCCTCGAGTGGACGAATGATGGTTGCCCCTATGTCCAAAAACACTATGACACGGATAATATGCAAACGCTTCAAAAAGAGGCGACATTGGATGGCGATACGGTCTGGTTGTCAATTGTCTCCAGTGCACCTGGCAAGCAGGGCTATGTCTCCGGTGACGGTGCAAATGAGCTGACGACGTCCAGAGGCGCAGCTCCAACGGCTGTCGTTCTCGATCCTGCGGGCAACATGGGAAAGACTTTTGCAGCGAAGACAACACCACATATGTATATCATCGATGAAGTCGGAACACTCGTCTATCAGGGCGCAATTGACGACAATTCTTCCGCACGTAAATCGACAGTTGCTGGCGCGAAAAACTATGTCCGCGCGGCCATGTCCGATCTTGATGCAGGCCGAAGCGTGGCTGTTTCTGATACGGCACCTTATGGCTGTTCGGTAAAATATGGCAGCTAGGCCGTAAAATAAGTTTAAGTCTAAGGCCCGCTTCTGAGCGGGCTTTTTATTGGGCGGTTTAATCGTATTAGCCTAGTTTACCGACTAGGCTATTTAGAGAGATCGATTCAGTTGTTTAACTATATAATTCTTGACTTATAGTTTTTAGACATTTTGTCGATAAACTGGATTGTCTATGCCTCAGATCTTGAAATATTTTACTATTATTTCTTTATGTAGTCTGAGTGCGACCCTAACGTCTTGTCAGACGATACCTTATAAAGTGCGAACAAGCCCCCCCGATATAAATGCCGATATTGACGACCCATTTGAGACAGTAAACCGCCAAGTTTATAAATTTAACGAGATTGCTGACAGATTCCTTATCAAGCCTGTAACCAAAGTTTACACGACGCTCATGCCTAAACCCTTGCGCCAAGGCCTTAATAATGCCTCGCGCAATCTTGGGGAGCCAATTATATTTGCGAATGAAATTCTACAGCTCGACTTCGAAGATGCGTCAGACAGTCTAGGGAGATTTGTGGTCAATTCCACAGTGGGGTTGGGTGGGGTAATAGATGTTGCCGAAAAATCAGGTAAATCGCAAAAACGCGAGGATTTTGGTCAAACCCTTGCAACATACGAAGTGCCTTCAGGTCCCTATATTGTTTTACCGCTTTTAGGCCCATCAAATACCAGAGATATCGTTGGCCGAATTGGGGACGGATTGTCTAATCCTCTTAGTTGGTTGGACTTTGACGAACGCCAAACGGTTCGGATTGGCCAGCAGGTCTCCAACGGTCTTAATACCCGAGAGCGCGCCGAGCCATTTTTAGAAAATATACGCAATTCTGCAGATTCCTATATAAGCC
>CAYWSI010000024.1:0-18600 GCA_964460585.1 uncultured Algimonas sp. | reverse complement strand
TAAAATTCTCGGGCCTGTCCCCAGACGGCGTCCTCCCCGAAATCGTAGAAATTCCGGGCCATCCGTGGTTCATCGGTGTACAATATCACCCAGAGCTAAAAAGCCGCCCGTTCGACCCGCATCCCTTGTTTAAGGGGTTCATTGGGGCTGCGGTGACGCAGAGCCGATTAGTGTAGAACTTTACGTATTCAGAATATACGGGTCTTTCTGATCTTTGTCCTCAATTTCAAAGAGTTTTTTTGGTTAACCAATGGATATAAATTTCGGTCAGAAAATTATGTTCCGTATTGCTTTTTGTAGCCACAGCGATAGATATGATGCCCGCGATCATAGGCTTGGAAGAAGCTTGTGATGCAAACCAAACCAGATAGCTCCCGCTGCCTGACTATTTAGATTGGAATGACGTTGTGTAGCGCGGCGAAATAAATTTTGAGGTTCAAGGTGTTGTATGCGTGAACCAGAGTTATCGGCTGCACTCAGATACGAAGCTCTAAACGGGATTAAATATGTCTTGGATATCGCGATTGTTTGGAAGAGGCGCAAAGGCACCTAGTATGGAGTCCCGCATAGCAAGAATGCGGTTCAACGTTCGGAATATTCAAGGTAAGCTAGATAAACTTAGATTGACTGAAAATGACTTAATCCGTCAACTCAGAAAGCTAAACTTAAGTGTTCCAGAAAATAGCGTTGACATGAACGCTCACAAGGAAGGATATGTTTCCTATGGGGCATATGCCAAATCCATAATTCTACGAAAAGAAAATATTGAACGAATCTTGCAGGATATAAGTGAGCAAAGACAGCAGCTCAATGAAGAGCTTAAATTGGCATCTGAGTCTCTTAGCTCATACGAAGATGTTTAGGTCCAACTGTCGAAAAAAAGAGATAGAATGAACGATATAGAGATTTCATTTTTGTTTTAAATTGGTTCCCACGCTTTAGTTGCTTATCGAGTCTGTTTGTGCGGCCACCTAAATCGAAAAACTCGTTCCGCAGCCGCAATTGGCTGTCGCGTTGGGATTGACGATTTTAAACGCCGAGCCAATCAGCTCATTGGCGTAATCGATCTCTGAGCCGCTCAAAAACTCGAGGCTCATTTCATCAATGACGACGGTGGCGCCGTCGCGGGTAATCACGAGGTCATCCTCATTGGCGCTCTCGGCGAAATCGAATTTATAGGAAAACCCTGAACAGCCGCCGCCTTCAACGGCGACGCGCAGGAAATCCTGCTTGCCCATTTTTTTCATAATGGCGTTAATCTGCGCAGCTGCAGAGGCGCTTAATGTAACGGGAGTTTCGGTAGTAATATCAGACATAGATTCTATATAGGGTGGAAATCTTAATTTGGAAACCGACACTGTGGTCAAATATCCTTCTGTACGTCCGCTCGCGATTTATGCCTCTGACCCGAATACAGCGCGGGGACGGGCGATTGCTCAACCAAGTGCGTCGGAGCGTAGTCCGTTCCAACGCGATAAAGACCGCATCATCCATTCCTCGGCCTTTCGCCGTCTCAAAGGTAAAACGCAGGTTTTTGTGGCCCATGAAGGCGATGATTACCGCACGCGCCTCACGCATAGTTTGGAGGTTTCGCAAATCGCGCGGTCAATCGCGCGGGTTTTGGGTCTGGATGAAGATCTCGCGGAATGTCTCGCGCTGGCCCATGATCTGGGACATCCGCCCTTCGGTCATTCAGGTGAAGATGCGCTGGCGGAGTGTATGAAGCCTTATGGCGGTTTTGACCATAATGCGCAGACCTTGCGTATCGTCACCCATTTGGAAGGGCGCTATGCCGAATTCGACGGCTTAAACCTGACATGGGAAACGCTAGAGGGGATAGCCAAGCATAATGGACCGCTCGTGACGAAGACATCCGATATTGCAAAATTGCCTTGGGCGTTGACGGCGATAGAGGATTGGAAAGGACTAGAGTTAGAGACCTTCGCAGGACCAGAAGCGCAAGTGGCGGCGCTCGCGGATGATATTGCCTATAATAACCATGACATGGATGATGGACTGAGTGCAGGCCTGTTCTCTGTTGACGATGTAACGCAAGTGCCATTCGTGGGCGAGATGTTTGAAGATGTCCGCCGCCGCTATCCTGATATTTCTGAAAGCCGCCTTATTCACGAAGCTGTACGCGATATGATCGGGTATATGGTCGCGGATGTTTTGGCGGAAACACGCCGCCGATTAGAAGCGGCTAATCCGAAAAGCGCAGATGATATCCGCAATTTGGATCATGCTGTCGTTGCGTTTTCGGATGAGTTTCGCGCGAAAGAGAAGCCGCTGCGGGCGTTCCTATTCGATAATATGTATAAGCATTTTAAAGTGAACCGCATGATGAGTACCGCAGGACGTGTCGTCCGCGAGCTTTTCGCGCTTTTCATTGTCGAGCCAGACTTGCTGCCTAAACATCTCTATGCGCAAACAAATGGGTCAGAGACATTTGAAACCGCTCGTGTCGTCTGCGATTATATCGCCTCGATGACGGATAGTTTTGCCATATCTGAGCATAAAAAACTCTATCAACCAGCTGGCTATTTCTGAGCTAATGTAAGGTTTTATTAACCTTACTCCCTATGCTGTGGTCAATGCTATTTTCTGAGCTCGACTCAGGATATTTATAGATCATGAAACTGAGATTATATGTCTGATACGCCGCAAGAATTTTCACCTGACCTCGATGTTGCACAAGATACTTTGCGACCTTTTGATGCGCGGGAGCGGGAAGGGATGAACCCAATGATTAAACTGGCCATATTGGTCGGTGTTTTACTCTTGGCTGCTATCATTGTTTTGAAGCTCTATACGCCAGGGGTGCGTGATAGATCTGATCCGCCGCGCATTACGGCCGATAATACACCGTTTAAGGTCAAACCGGAAGAGGTCGGCGGGGTGCAAACGCCTAATCAAGATAAAGTGGTGTTTGAAGTTATGGATGGAAAATCGCCTGACACCAAGGCGACGCCCGACCCATTACCGGAAAATCCAATTAAAATTCAGGCACCTGAACCTATTGTGGTAAAGCCTGAAATAAAAGAGCCCATTGCTGCGCCATCGCCAACACCAGCGCCTAAATCCGTAAAACGCCCTGTTGTGACGCCGCCGCAGGATACGGCTGTAGCGGTCAGGGGCGGCGAGTGGGTTGTTCAAGTGTCATCGACTCGCTCTGAATCTGATGCGGCGGCTGCTTGGACGACGCTGAAACGCAAATTCCCAGATTTGGTTGAAGGCAAATATGCGGATGTGAAACGCGCGGATCTAGAAGAAAAGGGTATTTACTACCGGACGCGCATCGCGGGATTGGTAGATAAAACGGCGGCAAATTCTCTATGCAACTCGTTTAAGGCGGCAGGCCAAGCCTGTTTCGTCACAAAGCGATAGATTGTGACAGCGCCGCTCTCCTGTATCATTGGACTGTCGGGGCTACGTCTCAAAAAATCCGAATCTGTTTTCTTACGGGATGCGAACCCGTGGGGTGTGATTTTATTTGGGCGAAATGTTAAAAATCCTGATCAGCTTCGGAAGCTAACAGGTGATATTCGCGATGCTATGGGACGAAATACTCTGATCTTTATCGATCAAGAAGGCGGTCGGGTTCAGCGCATGCGCGCTCCGCATTGGCGCGCATTTCCGTCTGGTGATGCCTATGCAAGTGTTTATCGGTGTAACCGAGAAGATGGACAGCGCGCCTGTTATCTAGGTCATCGTTTGATTGCAGATGACCTGCGCGCCGTAGGGATTACGTCAGATTGTGCACCTGTGCTTGATTTACCGCAGCCGGGCGCGGATCCCATTATTTCAGACCGGGCACTCGGAGCCAACGTCGAAGATATTGTGGATATGGCCCATTCAGCCATGGCAGGGTTGATGTCGGGAGGGGTGTCTCCGGTCATCAAACATATCCCGGGCCACGGCCGTGCAGAAGTTGATAGCCATAAGGCGCTCCCCAAGATTAGTGCGAGCCGGAAAATATTAGAAGCGTCTGACTTTTTACCTTTCCGAAAACTCAGTGACGCGCCCATGGCGATGACAGCTCATGCCGTATACACACATAATTCACGCTCTGCCGTGACAATCTCTCGCAAATCTTTGACAGAGCTTATTCGGGCTGCGATTGGATTTGACGGCCTGCTGATGACGGATGATTTGGATATGAAAGCCTTGACCGGAGATTTGACAAAGAAAACGGCGCGGGCTTTGAAAGCTGGATGCGATATTGCTTTGCAGTGTTCAGGACTTTTGGCGGATAGTGTGAAAGTGGCTAAAGGTGCGGAGCCTTTATCAGGCCGCAGTTTGGGACGCGCTAAGGTGGCTGAAAATTGTGCAGATTATGTTACGGCATTTGACCGTAAGGCTGCGGAAGCTGAATTTGATGAATTGATGGCAACCGCGTCGACATGAGTGAAGACTTCCAAGAAGATATGAAATTTGATGCTGCCTCTGAGGCAGCGGATGAGGGTGAGGGATTAGTCCTTGATATGGACGGCTATGGCGGGCCGCTTCATTTACTTCTTGAGCTTGCCCGTAAGCAAAAGGTCGATCTTGCTCGGCTCTCTATTCTTGACCTTGCGGAGCAATATATTGCCTTCATCAAATCGGCGCAGGATTTACGTATTGAGTTAGCGGCTGATTATTTGGTCATGGCGGCATGGTTGGCGTATTTGAAATCTAGATTGATTTTACCGCGCGAGACAGGCGACGCTGAGCCTGAGGTCGAAGAGCTAGCGGCACATCTTGCCTTTCGTTTGGAGCGTTTGGAGGCCATGCGCCGCGCCGTAGATGGGTTGATGCGACTGCCGCGCACTGGCGATGCTGTGCATGTTCGAGGCGCGCCAGAGGGGCTTCGAAGCCGGACATCGCCGATTTTCGAAGCGGAAATATTTGATTTATTGAAAGCCTATGGCACGACACGCTCTCGCGCAGCTATTCGAAATCATAAACTTCCCAAGCCGCGCGTTATGAGTTTGGATGACGCCCGTAATCGTTTGCGTAGAGCCCTAAAATCCGTTGGTGTGGATATTTCCGATTGGGTGTCCTTGGATGATATGTTGCCAGATGGGGCAGATATTGGCGCGGATGGGGTGCCGCAAGCTTCTGTACGAGCTAGCTCGTTCCTTGCAGGTTTGGAACTTGCGAAAGAAGGCCAAATTGAATTGCGCCAGATGAAGGACTTTGCCCCGATTTTCTTGCGCGGAAAGGCTGCCGAAGAACCCTCTGAAAAGAGCGCAGCTGAGGAGAGTGATCTATGAACAAAACATCTGATAGAATAAATAAAGCGGCGGCTGGCATTGAAGCTGATGTTGTCAGCCTAACGGAACGCTTGAAAACGGACGGAGATATTGATGGTGATCTTCGCCAACTTGAAGCCCTGCTTTTTGCTGCAGTTGAGCCCATTGATGTTCAGACTTTGCGTGAGCGTATGCCTGAAGAGGCAGATGTAAGTGCGTTGCTGGCCCGTCTTGTGCGGGATTATGAAGGCCGCGGGATCAACTTAGTGCGGGTTGCTGATCGTTGGCGGTTTCAAACAGCGCCCGACCTTGAGCATCATCTGACTGATGTCAAAGAAGCGCGCCGGAAACTCTCAAATGCAGCATTGGAAACCCTCGCGATTGTCGCTTACCATCAACCGGTCACGCGGGCGGAAATTGAAGATGTACGCGGCATCGCTGTCTCCAAAGGCACTTTGGATGTTTTAATGGAGCTGGGGTGGCTACGGCTTCGCGGTCGCCGCAGAACGCCGGGACGTCCTGTCACATATGGCACGACAACAGGGTTTTTAGCGCATTTCAATCTGGAAACGATTTCAGATTTGCCGGGGCGTGAGGACTTGAAAGCCGCGGGCTTACTCGACCCGCGCCTGCCAAAAGACTTTGAAATGCCTGAACCTATGATGGTTGATGATCTATCTGTGGATGAGGACCCGCTTGAGGATGAGACGGAATCTGAGTTTTTTGAAGATTTTTTATCGGATGATGAAGACAATGTTTAAAGCGGGTTGAAGCCAAGCGCCTAGCTCTCTATCTTACTGAGAGTAAGCTTAAGGAAATTTGCCATGCCACATTGGTCAGGATTGCTCATTATCGGTGTTATTGTACTGCTTGTTTTTGGCGGTCGCGGTAAAATCTCATCTATTATGGGTGATATGGGGAAAGGTATAAGTTCTTTCCGTAAGGGACTGAAAGATAACGTAGAAGACATGAAAGACGCGGCTGATGACGCTCTAGATGTCACGCCTAAAGCTGAAGACATTAAGGTCAAGAAGAAGTAACCCTATCGCCCCTCTGTGAGGGCTTCGCCCCATGCTCCCATCTATTGGTTTTCCCGAAATGCTTGTGGTCGTCTTACTGGCGATCATTTTTGTTGGGCCTAAAGACCTTCCAAAACTCATGCGAACCATTGGTCAATGGATGGCGCGCATTCGGGCTATGGGTAATGAGTTTAAATCTGCGTTTGATGATATGGACATCAGTGATGACGTGGCGTCTATTCGCCGTGAAATCGAAGAGATGAAGTCTCTGGGGAAATTGCCTACCGATTTAGATGATGAAATGCGCGCAATAGACGATGATATCCGTGAAGGAACGAATATGTCGTCACCTTATAAGCCTGTGCCTAAAGAAGATACGCCGTCTGATGACTGATAAGATAGAGCATCAGGACGAAGTGGCTGCGAGTGAAGCCCCGTTATTGGACCATTTGCTAGAGCTGCGCGCGCGGCTGATAAAAATGTGTATGGCCTTGGCTATAGGCTGCATTATTTGTGCGCCGTTTCTGCGTCAGATTATAGCGTTTCTCATGCGCCCGTTTGAAGTGGCGCTTATCCGCTATAATGTTGGTCTTGTGGAGAAGGGGATTGAGCCCATTGATCTGGGCTTGATTGCGACCCACCCGCTGGAAACATTTTTTGTTAAAATGAAAATTGCGCTTTTCGGCGGCGTCGTTCTGGCTTTTCCTGTTATTGCTTATCAACTCTACCGTTTTGTTGCGCCTGGGCTCTATAAAACAGAGCGTTCGGCTTTTTTGCCTTATCTGATTATATCGCCCGTGCTTTTCATTGCGGGCGCGACAATGGTTTTCTTATTTGTTTTCCCATTCGTGATGGAATTTGCCCTAAATCAGCAAAATTTAGGAGCAGGGGAAACAATTGAATTGATGACGAAGGTGAGTGACTATTTGTCTTTGTCCATGGTGTTGTTTCTGGCCTTTGGGCTAGCGTTTCAGTTGCCTGTTATTCTCGCGCTGTTGGGACGTATTGGTGTTGTCACAGCGGATGGGCTGCGGAATAAACGCAAATATGCTGTATTGGGTATAGCTGTCTTCGCAGCTTTTGCGACACCGCCAGATCCCATCACGCAGTTTATCTTGGGCGGCGCAATTTATCTTCTTTATGAAATCTCTATTATTGCCGTTGCGATTTTGCAGCGGCCAAAGTCTGACCTTAAGGACTGATATAAAAAGTTGTCCATGCTGTAAACTTACCAAGGCTTAGTCTTTCGTTAATCACGTTCCTTCATATTGCATCAAATTTTTAATGTTTGCGATTGGAACGTAAGATGCGTGCAACAACTCTTTTAATATCTGCGGCTTTAACATTCAGCGGCACGGCGGCTTTTGCTCAATCAAGCTATAATATTGTGGTGGAACCAACTGTTCCGACCATAGATACAATCATTAACGCGCCTGTCGAATATGACGATAATGGTGTTGTGAAAGCTCAACATTTCAACGCCGACAATCTGACTGAAGAAGAATATCAGTCTGTTTTGGAAGAGGCTAACCGTGTGCGCGCCTATCGCGATGCGCATGGATTGAATTTTGAGAGTGAGTATATTTATTCGAATCCAGCCCCTGTGACGACAACAAAGACGACAGTAGACGTCGCATCAAGCTATCAAGAGCCAACGCCTCTCTATGAGATTGAGCTTTTCGAGCCGCAAGCCGCAGCACCCACAACCACTACCACTGTGAAAACGCATACTGTAGCAAAAGGGGATACGCTTTATAATATTTCTAAGCGTTACGATGCGACAGTTCAGTCTATTCAGGCGGAGAATGACTTAACAGGGACAACGCTTTCGATTGGTCAACGTATCCGTATTCCGGGCGTGATTGTTGAGAGCATTAATACAGTTGCTCACCCCGTTTTTGCAAGTGCACCTGTTCGGGAGCAATATGTAACACGCCGTGTCGTGGAGCCAACGCCGTCTGCTCAATCACCTAGTATTGAGACTGCAGGTGCATCTGAAGCGGTCTACGCAATTTTGCCAAAAGACACGCTTTACTCAATTTCTCGCCGCACTTGTGTAGGTGTTGCGGATATTGTTTCCAGAAATAAGCTTCCAAACCCGAACAATTTACAGCCAGGTCAAAAGATTACTTTGCCTGTTGGACATTGTTTGACACGTTAGACATCTAATTTCCCGCCATTGCGCGTTGCAATGGCGGACTGCGTCCCTATATACCGTCTTAATTCAATTGAGCGGGAGATTCCTGCCACCCATCGAGAATGACGCGGGGACTATATGCTGACCACACTGATCCAACAAGCAGCGCCAAGTGCAGGCGGTTCTATCATGAACTCTTTGCTCTTGTTTGGTCCACTCATTCTGATTTTTTACTTCCTCATTTTGCGTCCGCAAAGTCAGCAAGCTAAAAAGCATAAAGCTATGGTGTCAGAGCTTCAACGCGGTGATGAAATTATCACGCGCGGCGGATTGATTGGTAAAATCAAAAAAGTAAATGACGACGAGCTCATCATTACCTCTGGTCAATCTGAGGTGAAAATTGCGCGCGGTATGGTCGCGGCCAAACATGATAAGACGCCTGCGAACGACGCAGGCTAAGTTTCCTCTAAATCCTCGCCTAAAGGCTTGAGTGTATGCTATTTTTCTCCCGTTCAAAAATATTTATGATCCTCGGCGCGGTTCTATTGGGATTGCTTCTTGCCCTGCCCAATGCTCTGCCTGAGAAAGCGCGAGCCTCAATGCCAAATGCGTTCTCGCGCACCATAAATCTGGGGCTCGACCTTCAGGGCGGTGCACATATGCTGTTAGAAGTCGACCTGTCGTCCATCTTGAGCCAGGCGCTCGTCAATGAACGGACCGCTATAAATGACGCTTTTAGGCGTGCAGATGATCGGCCACGTACAGAATTCGTTCGTGTAGACGACGGTAATATTCTCGTCAGATTACGGACAAAAGAAGATGCAGATAAGGCTCTGCCGCTTATCCAAGGCTTGTCTCAACCGATTGACCCGAGCCAAATTAACTCATCCAAGACAACACGTGTCGTGCGAGAATCGGATAAGAATATCCGTGTCACGATTACAGACGAAAATATCGAATATATCCGTAAGCAAACCATTGAAAAATCCATCGGCGTCCTCGGGCGGCGTATTGACCCTAATGGTAATTTGGAACTCCTCCTCGCGCCTGAAGGTGATAAGCGTATCCTCCTGCAAGTTCCGGGCGCGCAGAACATTGATGAAATTAAAGACCGTATCAATAAATCTGCGAACCTATCTTTCCATCTCGTGAATGAAAAAGACTCGACGAATGAGCAGGCCATGACAGTGGCGATAGAGCCGCCGCATCGCGTGGGTGCTGGAGACAAATATTTCCCATTCTCTGCGTCAAATGGCCAAGGGGCCGGACTGATTGTTGTCGAGCGCACGCGGATTACAGGAGATTGTTTGAAAGATTCTTCCGGCGGGCCGCATCCCGAAAATAGAGGCGCAGTCGTAAACTTCTCCTTTAACGTGGCCTGCGCGACTGAATTTGGGCGTATGACGGCCCGCAATATCAACAAACGTTTTGCAGTAGTTCTGGACGGCGAAATTATCACAGCTCCAAATATTCGGTCAGCCATCACGGGCGGGTCTGGTTTTATTGAAGGTGGCTTCACTATGGAATCGGCACGTGATTTGGCGTTGCTACTAAATGCGGGCGCGTTGCCAGCCAAACTTACTATTGTCGAAGAACGGACGGTTGACCCATCGCTCGGCGCGGATTCTATTCGGGCAGGTAAGGTGGCTTCTGCTATAGGGTTATTGGGCGTCGCGCTCTTTATGTGGTTAAGCTACGGCCTTCGCTTTGGGACGATTGCGAACCTCGCTCTGACGACGAATATTATTCTCATTGCGGCTGCGCTTTCCTTATTCGGCTCAACCCTGACCTTGCCAGGGATTGCGGGTATTATCTTGACGATTGGCATGGCGGTTGATGCAAATGTGCTTATATTTGAACGTATTAGAGAAGAAACTTACAATGGTAAGACTCCGATTAATGCCATTCAAACAGGCTATGAACGCTCGATGGCGCCTATCTTGGATGCGAACATCACGACCCTTATTGCGGCGATTACGCTTTACTTCGTTGGGTCTGGTCCGGTTCGTGGTTTCGCCGTGACACTGGCCGTTGGTATTGTCATGTCGGTCTTCACCGCTGTTATCTTTGCACGCTTACTCACAGCCACATGGCTGCGCGGGAAGCGTCCTAAGTCACTGCCGATTTAGTAGGAATTGATCCGATGAAAGATATTTCACTCGTCCGTATCCTGCCGCAGGAACCACGCGTCCCCTTCATTAGCGCTCGAATGATTGCAGGGGCTTTGTCTGTTCTCGCGATTATTGCGTCTATAATCTTGTTCAGCGTTCGTGGATTGAATTACGGTATCGACTTCACTGGCGGGACCGTGTTGGAAATTGGCTCTGTCACGCAAGAGTTAGATGATGCTCAAATCCGTTCAGCGATTGCTGAGTTGGGTTATGCAGGGGCAACAGTTCAGGGTATTCAGCCGCCTGTTGGCGCCGAAACAGCGGACGGCGTTCCGATTACAAATAGACTTGTTCGAATTGGCCTCCAGCTGCAGGACGAATCCGGTGAGGATGGGCAAGGGGCGCAGCAAGCTGCACTTAATGCGGTAAAAGACGGTTTGACGGATAAAATTGGCGACTATTTCGTTCGAAATACGGAAGTCGTCGGCACGCAAGTGTCAGGAGAATTACGCAGGAAAGGCCTTTTATCCGTGGCAATGGCACTGCTGATGGTGCTGGGATATATTTGGTTCCGCTTTGAATGGCAGTTTGGCCTTGGTGCTGTTTTTGCGCTGGCCCATGATGTTATTCTCACGATTGGCGTTTTCAGTCTGACACAAATCGAATTTAACCTGACGATTATTGCGGCGATCCTCACCATTGTGGGTTACTCGCTCAATGATACGGTGATTGTCTATGACCGTATTCGGGAAAATTTGCGGAAGTTTAAAAAGAAGCCGCTGCCAGAAGTTCTAAATATCGCGATTAATGACACCTTATCGCGGACGATTTTGACCTCTTTAACAACGCTCTTGGCTTTGCTCGCGCTTTATATTCTTGGAGGGGCGGCGCTAAAAGGGTTCTCCTTCGCGATGATTTGGGGTGTGTTCGTCGGGACATATTCTTCCATCTTCGTGGCTTCGCCACTACTCCTCGCTTTGAAACTCAAGCGCGGCGTAAATACCGGTGGCGAGCGTCCAGACTGAGCTCTAAACTCGTTTCAGACCTTTGGGCGTTATGGCCCATCCGATTCGGCCTCTAACGGCAGAGAGGTTGACGATGCCCATAGCTTCGGTAGAGGTGCTATCCACTCCGTCGCCCTCTAGGCTTAACTGGCCATCCTCTATGGATTTTATACGTTTCACGATCGAACCATATTTGGGATGCTCCACCAAAATAACAAAGCCCGGCCGAAGTGACCGGGCTTTGGTAATTATCATATAGTCGCCCGGCATGAGCGTAGGCGTCATTGACGCCCCGCGCAGCTTGACGAGCCGTATCACTTAGAGATCAGGTTCGACGACTTTGACATTTGGGGCATATGGCGTTGTGACCGTCTTCGTCTTCACGCCTTTGGACGCCCAGAACATCTCTGCGAATTGATTGGCAAGGTCGACAAGCTTTTCGCCGTCCTCACGGTGAAGGTCTTGCTTCACAGCTGAACCCGCAAGCATGATGCCGTGTGCTAGCTCATGTGCTTTGGCCATATCTTCTTGGTTTTTCGGCTTCATGAAATCACCCCAGATAACGCGGGTTTCATGTTTGCATTTCTCAGCCATTTCTTCTTTTTTGGCTGTGTTACGTGCTACCTGCATCGCAAAGCCTGTATCAGACAGGCCCTTATCTTTGAGGCTCAGAAGAATGTCGATCTGACGCAGAGCTGAGACCGCGTAATAGGTCACGATACGCGCGTCATAAATTCCGCAAGGAATGTCGCAATGCGCGTCGGCTGTGCCGATCTTAGAATCAAATTTGGAAATCAGTGAATGTAACATGTGACAGCCTCCTAAGCTTTACGGCGGCGAAGATAGGTGACGCCTGCAACTAAAACAGCCGCCGCGATGAGCGTGCCTGCGCTATGCACGGGGCTGGACAGCCAATGGATGATTTCTGTGAAAACGCTTTTACCATGCGCGCCAGTATGAGCGGCGGCAGGTGCGGCGAGCGTGAGGGCCGCTAATCCTGTTAGAAGAGTACGTGTCATAAAACGTCCTTTTGTTTCTCGGTTAAAATTCTCGTAGGTACTGGCATAAGCAGATTGCCAAAGCGGGGCAAGCCGCGCAAAGACACCATTCAGAAAAATTCTATTGGTGAGTATGGCTGACCTCAACACAATGACACGCCAGGCCTTGAAAAAGGCAGATCCGGACCGTTATCGCGCCGCTTTGATGGCCGATATGCAAGGGCGGCAGGACTTGCTGATTCTCTATGCTTTTCACTATGAGCTGTCGAAAGTTCCCGATGTGACCTCTGAGCCAATGCTCGGCCAAATCCGCTATGAATGGTGGCGCGAGGCGATTGACGAAATCTATACGGGCCGAGAGGTGCGCCGACATGAAATTTCCACGCCGTTATCGGAAATGCTTCTACGCACAGAGGTGCCTCGGTTTTGGATTGATCGTCTCATCGACGGGCGGGCACGAGACCTCGATCCGCAGCCCTTTAAAGATATGGAAGATGCGCGCGACTATGCGCGGCAGACCTCAGGGCAACTCCTACAAATCGCCGTGAAGATATTAGGCGGGACGCCTGATGAGGTTATATTGAAGGCAGGCGAAGCTTGGGGGCTAACAGGGCTCGCCCGCTCTTATCGCTATTACCATGACCGTATATTACAAAATCTCGATTTTGAGGATTTAGTTATGGCGGCGACTGACAGTTACGCCTCTGGGAAGGGCAAGGTTGAAAGCGCTATTTTCCCCGCCGTGGCCTATACAGCTTTGGTGCCGAAGTTTCTAACGCGAATGAAGCGAGCGAGATTTGAACCACAGACGCAAAGTGTGACATATGGTCCGCTGGCGAAACAATATCGTCTTTTTGTCGCGGGCTTGCGCGGGAAGATATAGGTTTTCGGATAAAGATTACGAAAGCTACATTCAAACTCCATACAGATAGATTTTCCTAACAACGGTTAAGGCGTGCGTAATTAGGAAATCAATAATGTTTAAAACTGTAACAGCCAGCGCCTTATTAGCCCTGTCTTTATTCGCTGCGGCGACTGCGTCAGCTACTGATAAACAAGGCATATATGCAACAATCGGCGGCACACTTCTGTCAACGGAACTGGATCTTTCGGACTTAGAGGTCGCAGACCAACCGCTTGATTTGGGCACAGAAGATGCTGACATTACCATGATTAATGGCCGCCTCGGATATCGGCTTAATGATTATTTTGCTGTTGAAGGTGAAATTGGATTTGGTCTGGGCGGCGATGATTTTGACCGTGTTATCCCTGTTGATGTCTTAGGAACTCCCGTGAATGTAAATGCCAATGTCTCGTTAGATGTGGACAATTATTACATTGGCTTTGCGCGCGGTATTTACCCGGTTTCCGATGAATTCGATATCTTTGCCCGTATCGGATATGGCGAAGCGACAGCAGACGGAACTATTGTCGCAAGTGCAGCTGGATTTACAGCGACAGGGGAAGACAGCCTGAGTGAATCAGGCTTCGCTTACGGAGTTGGCGGCCAATATAATTTGACAGCAAATGACGGAATTCGCGCAGATTATACGCGTCTGGATGATACTGATATTATATCGCTAGCTTATTCTCGCCGCTTCTAGAGCGATATTCAGTCATGAATTTATGGTCCAATAAGGGACCGTAAGGCGTTTTTTTTGACTTTTTAAAGTTGACGATAATCCCGCTCGCCCGCAGGTTGGTATAAGACTAACCTTGATTGGGGGGCGATATGAGCTGGATGAAACGTATAGGCGGACGACTTCCGGATTTTGAGCAAGTCTTACGCCGCTTTCCCGTAGCTGTCGCAATTATGGCAGCTTTCACACTCTGGGTGATTGCCGATAATCATTTCGGTGTCACATCCAGTCGCGATGATGTTTATGTCTTTGCCGGATTTATTTTAGCGGGCTATGTTTCGGTTGTTGTAAAACTTTGTACCGAAGCCCGCAAAGGGATGAACTCAATCGCAGTCATTGTTGGCCTTGCCTTAGCCGTATTGGCATTCTGTCTGTGTTATTTTTCGAAAACCCTTAATTTTAATTTTGTCATGGCGATTGGCGCGGCCGTTTTATGTCTTGGTAATGCGGCGGCTTGGAGATTAGGGCGTCACGACCGCAATGTTTGGAACTTTACGCAAAAGCTCTGGACGGGAGCGCTCTTTGCTGCGGTCGGCTGCGTTATCTTCACGCTAGGCATGGTGGTGATTTCAGAAGCTGTCCGAGCCTTGTTTGGTGTGAGCCTCGATGAATTGACGATGGAGACGATATTGCCAGTAGGGCTCGCGTTTCTTGCTCCTGTATATTGGCTCGGCACTTTGCCGCGTTTTGGTGAAGCAGAAGATGTCACAGAGCTAAGCTTTGAGGCGAGGGCCTTATCCTTTCTCGGCACATGGATGCTCGCGCCGCTTGTTATCATTTATGCGCTGATTGTGCTGGCTTATGGCACTAAAATTTTGGTGCAGTGGGATTTGCCAAAAGGTGAAATCGCAAGCTTAGTCTCGCCCTTTATCGGTGTGGGGACGTTGGTCTGGTTGATGTTGGAGCCGAAGGTTTTGAAAGAGAGCGGCTTTGTTCGCTTCTACCGCGCGGCTTGGCATTGGATCATGTTACCCGCAGCGGTTTTACTGGGAGTCGGTGTTTTTGCACGTGTCCAAGAATATGGTTTTACACCTGTTCGGGTTTTCTTGGTTTTGGTTGTGATATGGGCCGTTGTCCAATCGCTCTGGTTCACGCTTTTGCCAAAGGTGAAACGAGATATTCGTATTCCAACTGGTTTGGCGGCAGGATTATTGACATTTGGGGCTTTCGGCGCCGGATTTATCTCCTCAGAAAGCCAGCTTCGAAAAGGCGAAATTGCGAAAACCATGTTCGATTCTTTGGCGCCTGAGGACATCAAAGACAACCAGGATGTCGCGAAACAATATCGAGGCAGTATAGAGTATTTTATCAAGACAGAAGATAAGCGCCGTTTTCAGGCTCTCTTACCTAACCAAAAAATGCCAAACCACTTCTACGGGACGGACGCTGAAAATCTATTTGCATCGCTAGGGTTAGGTCAAATCGTAAATGGTAAGATTATTAATCAGCAACAATTGGATATCCCTCCGCTGGCTCGCTTAGATATAGACGCGGCCTCACGCATGTATTTCATGGACCGTCTTTATTTGAATCCAGGAACGCGTTTTGACAAAAAATCTGAAACTGTTTCTAAGGCTAGAGGGTTTGAAGTTACTTATAATCTCGGTGAGGATGTTCTTCTTGTCGATTTTAAGACGGTAGCTGGGAGCGCATTTGAGGCAGAAAAACTTGAAGATCGGATGCCTATTCTAATGACAAGCCAAAACGGACAAACTGTTCAACTTTTTCTCCGAGGCGGAGAATTTAACTATGAAAATGAAGACTTAACGAGAGCGGTTATTTCACCCATTTTCATTGTCCCGAACTAAACCTCAATTTAACTTCGAGCCCAAGGCTTAATGTCCTCAAGCGCTCGAGCTGCGAGAAGGCTTTTGCGGTAGCGGGTTTTGTCTTTTCCGCGTCGTCTTTTTCCATCTTTATTGGGATAGACAATCTCGCCTTCAATGGGCGGGAACAGGCCGAAGTTGACATTCATCGGCTGGAACTTGGCTTTCGGCCCCGTCATATATCCGCCCGTAACATGTTCGACTAAGGCGCCAAGCGCAGTTGTCAGAGGCGGAACCGCATAGCCCTGACCGCGTGCTTGAGCCGCCGCCATACGGCCCGTGATGAGGCCAAGCGCCGCGCTTTCGACATAACCTTCAACGCCCATAATCTGTCCCGCGAAACGCAGGTCAGGTCTGGATTTGAGTTGGAGCTTTTTATTCAGCAATACAGGCGAATTGATAAATGTATTGCGGTGAATCCCGCCAAGACGGGCAAAGACAGCCTTCTCCAATCCGGGAATGGTGCGCAGGATGTCTGTCTGCGCACCATATTTCATCTTCGTTTGAAATCCGACCATATTATAAAGCGTGCCCAGTGCATTATCTTGGCGCAGCTGAACGATCGCATGGGCTTTGACGGTTGGATTATGTGGGTTGGTCAGGCCAACAGGCTTCATCGGCCCCCAACGCAAAGTCTCCGCGCCGCGTTCCGCCATGACTTCAATGGGAAGACAGCTTTCAAAATAAGGCGTGTCTTTTTCAAAGTCTTTGAACTCGGTCTTATCTGAATTGACGAGGGCTTCGATGAAGGCTTCATATTGCTCTTTGTCGAGAGGGCAGTTGATGTAATCCGCACCATCTCCGCCAGGGCCTTTTTTGTCGTAGCGCGATTGCATCCACGCAATATCGAAATCAATGGAGTCTTTATAAATAATCGGCGCGATGGCATCGAAAAAGGCAAGGCTATCTTCGCCAGTTTCTTCTAAAATCGCATTGGCAAGTGAGGGCGCGGTGAGGGGGCCTGTTGCGATGATTGTATTGTCCCATTCTCTGGGCGGCAGGCCTTTGACTTCGCCATATTCGACCGTGACCAAAGGGTGCGCGCGTAAGATGGTTGTGACCGCATCGGAAAAGGCATTACGGTCGACCGCCAGCGCGCCGCCTGCCGGCAATTTCGTCATATCGCCCATACCCATAATCAGCGAGTTCGACATCCGCATTTCCTCATGCAACACGCCGACAGCATTTCCGGTTTTATCATCGGAGCGGAAGGAGTTTGAACAGACCATCTCTGCAAAGCCTGACGTCTCATGCGCGTCGGTCATGCGCTCCGGCCGCATCTCATGCAGGATGACAGGGACGCCGCGCGAGACGCATTGCCACGCCGCTTCTGAACCTGCCATGCCAGCGCCAATGATGTGAACGGGTTTGATATCTGTCGTCATGCTGCGCGGCCTAATCAATGATGTTGGATTTCGCAATGGGGCAGTGCGGTGCAGAGTGATTCAAACATGCGTTTATGGTCGCAACTCCCGTTGACACTATGGTTTCAACATGCGGAGCTGCCGCATTATTTTAAAAGGCAGGACTGCCCGTAAGGTCAGCACTCACGATGGAGTACCAAAGTGAAAAAGTGTTTTACGCAAGTTTGACCTTACGGCGATGGTTTTTGAAGAAACGGCCAGTCATAAACCCCAGAGTTAGCCCGCTTGGAACTACTGGTCGGCTCTCGTTCCTAAAGCCCCGGCACAGTCCGATTTGTCTCGTGCATTTCGCGAAAGCGATTTGTACTTAATCGGATGCTCAGACCCACCGTCTCTCGAACCAGTAAGCGACGTCTCACCTGTCCTATGTCCGAAAGAACGCGTTTAGTGTGACATAGGTTTTGAATGTGGGGATTATGTTTTTGAAAGCGCGGTTTTATGGAGGAAAGCGGTGATTTGAAATGTGGAAGACCGATATTAAGGGCAACGAGCCATGCCTGTTTGCCAGCGGAAGCAAACGTAGTAGCACGTGGCAGTTTAGTCGTGATAATCCCTAAAGCTTACATATTTTTTTAGGCGATGCTTAAAAGTATGTTTGATAATGACCAGATACTAACCCTTATGCTGCTGAGCCTTGTGTTTTGATGTAATCATAAATGCCCAAAGACCCATTGGTTTTAAAGGATGCGCCATAGCCGCCTAAAACTTTCATTTCGGGTTTAATGTTTTTAGCTTGTCCCATTGGGTCGATCCATTAGTGTCTTCCCATTGGATTAACATCAGAACTAGCACCCTTAGATAGGGCAAAGCAAAACAATGGCCAATGTCCGCTAGCCACTCCCGTGGCCTTATCCGACTAAAATCGATTCACAGGATCGATTTTTAGGCTACGCCTAACGTTTCCTAAGCCCCCAATTTGACCGTAAGGTCTTTTTACCCCGCTTGGATTTCATTGTAATGCCTAACCCGCCTTCGCCCGCGCCTTATCGCGCTCCAACATCGGCTTGAGGAAACGTCCGGTCCAACTTTCTTTGACTTTCGCGATGTCTTCTGGCGTGCCGGTGCCGACAATTTGACCGCCGCCGTCTCCGCCTTCGGGGCCAATATCGATGACGTGGTCTGCGGTTTTTACGACGTCCAGATTGTGCTCAATAATTATCATCGTATTACCTGTTCCGACAAGTTCATTCAGCACGGTCAGCAGCTT
>CAYWSI010000023.1:0-18610 GCA_964460585.1 uncultured Algimonas sp. | reverse complement strand
CAAATATCCACTTGTCGCTTTCAGATGATTATCCATATGCAACTGCATTTGCGATTGCCGAAGCCAATCCAATCGTTAGATAGGGTATATGACGAAAACCAACATACAATCTGAGGCTGAAACAGGCGCAGCAGATGAAACTGTAAAAGAGAAGGGCGGTTTAGGAGATACCCTATCAACCCTTCTCTGGGCCTTAGGCATTGCCTTCGTCCTTCGGACGTTTGTTTTTCAACCTTTTCACATTCCATCAGGATCAATGGTGCCCGGCCTTGTAAAGGGAGATTATATTATCACGACCAAATTTACGGTTGGATACGGTAAACATGCTGCGACACCTTTCCCTTTTCCCGTTAGTAAAGGGCGGTTGTTTGAACGTGAATTAAAACGCGGAGACGTTATCGTCTTTCGGCCAGAAGGTGACAATAAGAATTTCATCAAGCGAGTTATTGGATTGCCGGGGGATCAAGTGCAAATGAAGCAAGGGTTGCTTTACCTCAATGGGGAACGTTTACCCATTGAGAAAATTGGGACTTATGCCTACACGAATTCATTTGGAAATATCGAAAATGCGGAGCTACTACAGGAGACTGTCCCGAGTGGACGGTCTTTCACTGTCATGGATGCGCAGAAAAATAATCCCTTAGATCGAACTGAAGTCCGTACCGTACCTGCAGGTTATTATTTTATGATGGGCGATAATCGCGACCATTCTTATGATAGTCGCGTCACTGTGGCCAAGGGTGGAGCGGGTATTGTACCAAAGGAAAATATCATTGGCCGTGCCGAGATTGTCTTGCTCTCAGTCAATGAGAATTTCGTATTATATAAGCCTTGGACATGGTTGAATTTTCGCAAGGACCGTTGGTTCAAGGATATTAAATGACGAATACGGCTAAGGATTGCTATCCACGCC
Source organism: uncultured Algimonas sp. (assembly GCA_964460585.1). Taxonomy (GTDB): domain Bacteria; phylum Pseudomonadota; class Alphaproteobacteria; order Caulobacterales; family Maricaulaceae; genus Litorimonas. The sequence continues at coordinate 17,697 of CAYWSI010000023.1, read as the reverse complement.
TTTCGGCGCTAGAAGCCCGGATAGGCTATAGCTTTAAGGACATCTCTCACCTTGTTCGGGCCATGACGCATAGTTCTTATGGTGACGGGCAGCGTCTGACGAGTGATAATGAACGGTTGGAGTTTTTAGGAGACCGAATTTTAGGCCTTCTCACAGCAGATGCGTTATACCATCATTCTATTGACTCTGAAGGCACATTGGCTCGACGTTTAAATGCTTTGGTACGCAAAGAAACCTGCGCGAAAATTGCTAGGCAAATTAGTTTAGGAGATACGCTTTTAATATCTTCGGCCGAAGACCGCCAAGGTGGGCGTGAAAAAACGTCAATTTTGGGAGATGCCTGCGAGGCTCTCATTGCGGCCATTTATATTGATAGTGATTATAATGAGGCGAAACGTTTTTACGATAAATTTTGGATGCCCTTACTGGATGAAGTCGTCACCAAGTCAGCCAAAGATCCGAAAACTGAATTACAAGAACGTGCCATGGCTGGCCAGCATGGTTTGCCAGTCTATGATGTTATAGAACGAAGCGGCCCGGACCACAGACCTTTATTTGTCATTGAAGTCCAAGTTAGCGGTGTTGGAGCAGCACGCGGCACGGGTAAATCCAAACGAGATGCTGAACGATTTGCTGCAATCCACTTGTTAGACGAGTGGCCATTATGAGCCGTGCTGGATTTGCTGCCATCGTAGGCGCGCCCAATGCGGGTAAATCAACCCTGACAAATGCACTGGTTGGCGAGAAAATTTCGATTGTCACCCATAAGGTTCAAACGACGCGGTTTCAGATACGTGCCATTGCGATGTTGGAAACAGGTGACGGAGATGAAGCCCAAGTCGTATTAGTTGATACGCCAGGCATTTTTGTCCCGAATGAGTCTGACCGTCTTGCGAAGTCCATGGTTCATGCGGCTTGGACGGGGGCCGACGATAGTAATCTGATTGTGCATGTTGTGGATGCGCCGGCTTGGCTGCGTCGGTCTAGTGGTGAAGGTAGTGCTCAGGATAGATTATCTGTTGAAGATACGAAGAGCGTTGCTCAAGGTTTGAAAAAACGCCGCTCCAAAGCCTATCTCGTCTTAAATAAAGTCGATGAAATTCCGCATGAGCAAGTCCTCCAACTCATTGCTGAGTTTAATGAGATGGAAGTCTATTCCGAACTCTTCATTACATCAGCGAAAAACGGTGAGGGGATTAAAGCCCTCTCAACTGCGCTAGCTGAAGCAATGCCAGAAGGACCACTGCTCTATCCGGCAGATCAGGCGGCAGATATCCCGTCGCGTCTCATGGCGGCTGAAATTACGCGAGAGAAATTATTCCTGCGCCTACATGACGAGTTGCCTTATGCTAGCATGGTCGAGACTGAAAGTTGGAAAGACCAAAAGAATGGCGATGTTCGGATTGAACAGGTCATTTATGTTCGCCGCTCTTCACAGAAGCCTATCGTTTTAGGAAAACAAGGCCGTACGATTAAGGATATTGGGGCCTCCGCCCGCCGCGATATGCAGGATTGGTTAGGCCGTAAAGTTCATCTTTTCCTTTTTGTGAAAGTGCGTGAGAAGTGGAAGGACGATCAAGCCCGATATACGGGTATGGGATTGGAATTCGACGTCTAACCTATGGATTGGGTTGCCGAGGGATATATTCTAAGTTCGCGGAAGCACGGCGAAACTTCCGCAATCATAGATGTCTTCACGAGAGAAAAGGGACGACACCCGGGATTAGTACGCGGCGGAGTGGGACGGCGTATACGGCCCATTTTGCAACCAGGCAATCATGTCAGTGTCGAATGGCGGGGGCGGCTCGAAGAACAACTCGGCTATTATACGTTGGAAGCTATAGATAGCCGCGCAGCGGAGCTCATGGAAGAACGGCTTAGCCTTGCAGGATTAAATGCCCTTTGCGTCATGACAGGGGAACTCTTGCCTGAACGGGAAGCCTATCCATCTCTATATGATGTCTTTTCCATTGTCGTGTCACAGTTAGAAAATCCTGAGATTTGGCCTGCGCTTTATGTGCGGTGGGAAGCGGGCTTGCTTGCCGCTCTCGGTTATGGCCTTGATTTGAGCGAATGTGCCGCGACGGGTGCGGTTAAAAACCTAACGCATGTTTCTCCGCGCTCAGGACGCGCTGTTTGCACTGATGCGGCTGCGCCATATGGCGATAAAATGCTCTCCCTACCGGGTTTCATGCGAGGCGAGAGCTCAGCTAGCCCTGAGGATATTTGGCAAGGTTTGCGCTTGACTGGGTATTTCCTCGAAACGCGCGTCCAATGGGAAATCAATCGCACCTTGCCTGAAGCGCGAACAGCTATGATTGATAGACTCATGGCGAATGGCCATATCAGCCGTCCCCAATAAAACTGTAGTTTGAGGCGCGCCCAGCCTCTGCTTTTGGTAGCCTTATTTAAGTGATTCGAAAGGCTCCTCTAATTCATGGCGAAGACACCTACAACAAAGTCAAAATCTTCTGGTTCAGGCGGGGATAACGGCGTGCCGGAAAATGCAGTTATTGAAGAGCATTTCGATACCGCTCTCTCGTCTCGTTATCTCGCTTATGCCTTGTCGACAATTACGCAGCGGGCTTTGCCAGATGTCCGTGATGGATTGAAACCTGTTCATCGCCGTATTCTATATGCGATGCGCCAGCTCAAGCTAAATCCAGAAAACGCCCATAAAAAATGCGCGCGGATTGTCGGCGATGTGATGGGCCAATATCATCCACATGGTGATGCGTCGATTTATGACGCGCTCGTTAAGCTCTCACAATCTTTCTCTGCCCGTTATCCTCTCGTAAATGGGCAAGGGAATTTTGGGAATATTGACGGCGATAGCCCGGCCGCGATGCGTTATACAGAAGCCAAAATGACCGCGGCAGGCGTAGCGATTTTGGCAGGGCTCGATGAAGATGCCGTTGATTTCGGACCGACGTATAATGAAGAAGATGAAGAACCCTTAGTCCTCCCTGCGGGTTTCCCCAATCTACTAGCCAATGGCAGCCAAGGTATTGCTGTCGGTATGGCAACGTCAATTCCGCCTCATAATGCGGCTGAGTTATGTAATGCTGCACTGCATTTGATTAAGACGCCTAAGGCGCGCGTTGAGACCTTGATGAATTTTGTCTTAGGTCCAGATTTGCCAACAGGCGGCGTTATTGTCGAACCTAGAGAGTCGATGCTCGAAACCTACAAAACAGGTAAAGGTGGTTTCAAAGTCCGTGCGCGTTGGAACGTAGAAGATACAGGGCGTGGTCAATATCAAATCATCATAACGGAAATTCCTTATCAGGTTCAAAAATCCCGTCTTATCGAGAAGTTAGCCGAGATTATTGAACTGAAAAAATCTCCCGGATTAGTCGATGTGCGAGATGAATCTGCGGAAGATATTCGCATTGTTTTAGAGCCTAAGAGCAAAAACATTGACCCTGCGCTCCTGATGGAGAGCTTGTTCAAAATCTCGGAACTAGAAAATCGCGTTAGTCTCAATATGAATGTACTCGATGCGACCCGTACACCGCGTGTGATGGATTTACGTGAAGTCCTGCAGTCTTGGCTCGACCATCGCCGTGAAGTCCTTCTACGGCGGTCTAATCAACGCCTTTCCAAAATCGCAGATCGTCTGGAAATTCTAGATGGCTATATGATTGCTTTCTTGAATATAGATGAGGTTATTCGGATTATTCGTTTTGAAGACAATCCAAAACAGGAATTGATGAAGGCTTTTAAGCTAACGGAGCGACAAGCCGATGCGATCCTGAATATGCGTTTGCGGGCTCTGAATAAGCTTCAAGAAATCGAAATCCAAGGTGAGCATGATAAGCTATCGGCAGAACGTGATGAGCTAAACAGGCTTGTGTCGACAGATAGCCTCCAATGGGACGCGATTGCAGAACAGGTTCGAGAGGTTCGTGATATTTACGGACCTAAAACGGAATTAGGTGCCCGCCGTTCGACGTTTGAAATTGCGCCAGAGATAGAGATAGACCTTGCGACAGCCTTTATAACGAAAGAACCCATCACTGTTGTTATGTCTGAAAAGGGTTGGATCCGTGCCATGAAAGGCAAAATGGACGATGTCTCAGGGTTGAAATTCAAAGAAGGCGATAAGCTTGCTTTCTCAGTGCCAGCGGAAACGACAGATAAAATCATAATCTTTGCGACGAATGGTAAGTTTTATACGCTTGGCGCGGATAAGCTACCGGGCGGGCGCGGCAATGGCGAACCTATACGATTATTAGTCGATATGGAAAATGACCATAGTCCTATTGGCATGTTTGTTCATAATCCGGAGCGAGAGCTTATTGTCGCAAGCTCGGACGGATATGGATTCCGATTATCTGAGGCCGATATCGTCGCGAGCACTCGGGGCGGGCGCAAAACACTGAATGTAAAGGGCGATTCTGAAGCGCTCCGCGTCATAGAGACAAAGGGGAATAAGATTGCTTGTATTGGTGAGAACAGAAAAATTCTTATTTTCGATGTCGAAGATCTGCCCGTCATGTCTCGGGGTAAAGGTGTGCGTCTTCAAAAGTATAAAGACGGCGGTCTGTCTGATATTACAACCTTTAACCCAGAGGAGGGCTTGACCTTCCTCGATACGTCGGCCCGCCGTAAAGAGGTTCCGGAATGGGAAATTCTTCAAGGAAAACGTGCGCAAGCAGGCCGTATGGCACCGAGAGGGTTCTCCCGTAAATCCAGTTTCGATCCCTCTAAAGGATTATAATCGCGTCATTCACTGAGCATAAAAAACCCAGCTCGAAGCTGGGTAAAATTACTTAGATTATTGGTTTTTGTTTAAGCTGTTTTCTTTGCAGCTTTAATCGGAGTAGGCGCAGCTGTTTTACGTGCGCATTTGCCATCGAAAAATGCGCCATTTGCTATCACGAGCTGGTCTTGAATGAGATCTGCTTGAACATTGGCTGTTTCCGCTAGTTCAACGCTATTACTATCAATTTTACCTGAGACTTTCCCGCGAACGTGTACATTTGATGCACTGATTTTGCCGTTCACAGCACCTTGCTCACCAATCGTAACGACGCCAGCAGTCACATTACCATCTAGGCGTCCGTCAATTTGTATCTCACCGTCAGTCTTAATATCGCCTGTTATAATAAGGTCACGGCCTAGAATGGAAGGTGCGCTCGCAGGTGTTGCCCGCTGTGGCGTGGACGTAGACGTGGGCTTTGCGGCCGTTTGTGTTCCACTTGTAGTATTGGTTTTATTGAACATATAGACCTGCTTTCATAAACTTACTTGGGTCATAAGCCCGACCCTGAAAGTGAACTTCATAGTGAAGGTGGTTAGCTGTACTTCTACCAGTAGACCCCATTCCGCCAATTTTAAAGCCTTTTTCTACTTTTTGTCCGCGTTTGACAAAAGTCTTATTAAGATGAGCATAACGTGTCTTAAATCCATGACCATGATCTATCTCTACAACGCGACCATAATTACCTCGGCGCCCTACATAAGAGACAACGCCTTGCGCGGTCGCGACGATTGGCGTCTTTTTTTGCCCCCCGAAGTCGAGGCCATGATGCATAGTCGGGCGCTTGGTGAATGGGTCAGAGCGAAGACCAAAACCAGAGGTGCGGTAGGTTTCTGCTCCAACAGGATGTCCAAGTGGCAGCGCTTCAATGGCATCGTCGAGAGCTGTAACTTCCGCAGCACGGGCTTGAATCGCGGCAACACGCGAAATGAATCCATCTTGACCTAAAGGATTTTCAGAGATTGGCAGGTAAGGGCCACCTTTGCCCTGAGGGGCGGATTCCAAAATCGTTTCAATATCAATCTCTGTCGCTTGAATAAGGGCGCGGTTTCGTTCAATTTTTTCTAGAGTGTCACGTTCTGCGGCTATCAAGAAAGCGTCTTGCTTTGCCCCCATTGTATTGAGCGAGTTGTCAAAATCTAAGCCTGTCGTGAGAGAAGCCGTCTGAATATTATTTCGTCTAGATTCACGCGGAGCGATGTCGCGTGCTATAGGTGCCATTAGGACACGGTTGGTCGCATATTCTATTTTTGGAGCAGATGATGCGGTGAGTGTACTCGATTGTCCGTCCATAATTTGTGACAGAGTTTGGTGCTTTTGTTCTAATTGACGCGCCATCGTCTCGAAGTTTGTGCGCTGCTCATTCAACATAAGTTGAGCATTCGCCTCTCTGGCTTTTAAATCAGCCACTGTTCGCTCATAATTCGCTTTCAGAAGCTTCGTTTCTTGACTGGACGTTCGAAAGGGATTGTTCCCAACGACCAAATTTATCATCGTCCACAAACACCATATGGCCATGAATGAAAAGCCGGCGACGACAGTCAGTTGTAATTTAGTGGACAAGACATAGTATTTAACCTCGCCGCCAGAGCGAAGATAAATTTGGCGCTCAGGAAAATGGCGCAAAATATGCGTGCGCACATCACTTTTCACGTCGTCAAGCATGGTTCCCCGAACATTAATTTGACCCCTTATAGTACTAAAACATAGCAGACGTATGCGCTTCAAGGGGAATTGAGCTTCTTCACGGTTAATTTTGTCTTAATTTTACAGTAAATGCAGCGACTTACGCGAAAAGAATACTATATTTTTGTTAATGGTACGTAATAGGCTCGCGATAACCCTGCTAATGTACGAGCCTTATCATTAAAGGGCGATTTTATTTGGCCTTTGAAATGGGCTTTTACTAGGCCGTGGAAGTAAGATTCGGCAGTTTTTGACTGTTGAGTTGCAAGATATTTGAACCATCTTGCGCCAATGGCGACATGACCAATTTCTTCTACATAAATTACTTCCAATATTGCGACGCTTTCATGGTCTCCTACGTTTTTTAACCGTTGTATCATGCCAGGGGTGACGTCGAGACCTCTAGCTTCAAGAACCAGCGGGGCTATCGCCACCCTAGCTGGAAAATTGTTACGCGTTGATTGAGCCGCTTCCCATAATCCATTATGTGCTGGATGATCTCCATAAGCGATACCAAGCGCATTTAGGCGGTCCGCTAGTAGTAAAAAATGACGAGATTCATCGTCACAAACTGAGGACCAGTCGCTAACGAAATCAAGTCTATCCTCTTCAGCGATGCGCGGGTGCAAGGTAAACCGCGCAATCATATCTGCGGCTAGATCAATCGCGTTGAGTTCAATATGTGCCACGGCGTGAAGAAGTGCGCTGCGACCTTGTGGTGACCCTAAACGTCTGCGCGGCACTTGTGACGGAGCGACGAGAGCAGGGCGGTCAGGTCTCGCAGGTTGGTGCGGTAAATGGCCAGATGGCTCACCTATCTGAGCCTCCTTCAACCAATTTTCTCGCATTTGGCGCGCTTTTTTAGCTTTTTCACGCGGATCTGCGGTGAGCAATACTGACCGTGCGTCTGCCAAAACGCCCATATTCTTAACCCTCGTGCGCGCGCAGAGAGTCTAAGACAGCGTCTACATGACCTTTCACGCGGACTTTTGGCCAAACCTCAACTATTTTACCGTTGGGTCCAATTAGAAATGTGGCACGTTGGATGCCCATATAGGTTTTCCCATACATGCTTTTTTCAACCCAAACGCCATAATCTTCAGTGACCTTACCCTCAATATCCGCACCGAGCACGATTCCGAGTTCCTTTTTGGTGATGAAATTGTCATGTTTTTTTATGCTGTCACGAGAAACTCCAATAATTTCAGCATTTAAGCGAGTGAAGCTCGCCTTCTGCGCTGTGAAGTCAAGGGCCTCAGTTGTACAGCCAGGTGTGTTATCTTTAGGATAGAAATAAAGAACCAAATAAGACCCTTCATATTCAGCTAATGATAATGTGCCGCTAGTGCCGCTGCCTGGCATAGAAAAGGCTGGTGCTGCATCGCCGGGCTTTAAGTCAGTCAATTTTACAGGCATTGAATCTCTCTCGTTTTAAATATGATGTCATGTTAATGGGCGTTGTTATAGATTTATACGGAATAGGCCTATAGGCCGTGCTCAGAATATGAGTAATAATACTGACATAGATACGAAAGAGGCCTCTGCGGTGTCTCACTCTGATTCAGTGACAGCACAAGAGCCTGAGTCCAATTCTAAGCCTATTTGGAAAAAAACTGGCGCTCTCATCTCTAAAATTATTTATCGGACAGATCGAATTTTTGGAGATATTGTCGCTATTACTTTAGGGTTAGGCATTGCTGCCCTCTGGATTGCTTGTTCAGTTTTGGACAAGCAGTCAACGGATCTAACGGTTCTAAGACCTAATTTTAAAATCTGGTTCGCGGACGCCTTTAATGGACGTGATTCAGAGTTCGGTCGATTGGAGCTCTCCTGGCAACCTGTCGATGACCGAATTGTCGTCACAATAGAAGACGCTGAAGTTCTAGGTTCAAACGGTGAAGTTTTAGAACGATTCGATCTTGTGAAGTCGACCTTTGATGTGGATGAAAACTTTTTTTTATTACCACGGCTTGTCAACGCACAGGTTAAAGGCGGTGTTTTAACTTATATCCAAAATGCTGAAGGCCAAGTGACCATGGGACTTGGTCCCCCTGAGGCTGTTGGCCGTGTCGGTCCAGTTTACCGAAGCGGTAAGACATCTCAATCCACGGATGACATAACCGCGCTCTTACAAAGACTTGAGTTCGTGCAAATTCAAGATGCAACGTTTTATATTCGCAACGAGGCCTCTGGTATTGATCTAAAATCCGACATTGAGCTGTTGCGTGCAAATCTATCGGCGGATGGAGGCTTGGCTGTCACTGGAGCAGGCAGCGTTGAACAAACAACCGAGCCTATGCCATTTTCAGTGAATGTCATTTCTGGTTCAAATTTTGAAAATATTCGGATGCGATTAAATGTTGAATCCGCACGCTTGAATGAAATTGGACCAACAAAAGGTCGTTTTTGGGAGTTTAAAGGCCTAGCGGCACCTCTTGATTTGACGGCAGATATTGATTTCTCTCGCTCCGAAGGTCTCCGTTCTGCTTCTGTCGACGTAGATGTGAGTTCTGGCGGTTTCAAATTATTAAGAGAAGAGGATACAGGTCGAGAACACCCTCTTGATAAGTTAACGATACGCGCCTCTTTAGAACCAGGAGATGAGCGTATGGACGTCGAATCTCTGAATTTACAGTCGCCAAATTTATCCTTCGAGAGCTCAGGCTTTCTTACACAGTTAGGAAATTTGAGTGATGGTGATGAGAATAGTTCTCCTATCTTTGATCTTTCATTCCAAAATATTATATGCGATTTGACTCCCACATTTTCATCCGAAGCTGAAGTTAAAGGTCTGAAAATTATTGGTCAGGCCGATGTGGATAGCCGTAAGCTTGAAATAAGCCATGGGCGTTTGGATATTTTCAATTCCATACATAGCTTCTCTGGCACCTTTCACTTAAACTCAAATAATTCAGTGAAATCCCTTGCGCTTAATTCATCAATGACGGGGACGCTTTCGCCGAGTGAATTTCTCTCTTTATGGCCCGTTAAGTCTTTTCCTGGTGCGCGCGGATGGATTGAAGGTGGGATACTGGAGGCCGATATCGGATTAGTAGAATCAGAAATAGCGTTTGATGAGGCATTTTTTGAGACACGCGTGCTCACGGAAGACCGGCTAAAATTTCGGTTTGGTGGGGATAATGCCACTGTCAAATATATGAAAGACCTCCCACCTGTGACGAGTGCTTCAGCTCAAGGTCATATTATAGGAAACGTACTGAATGTGACAATTGATCGAGGACAGATCGGGCACATTGATTTGACAGGTGGCACCGTGAGTATTCCGAGGCTGCGTCCTCTTCATGGCGACATAATCATAGCAGTTAATACGCGCGGAACTGTTTCTGATTTTTTACATTTAGCGGATCACCCCCCTTTTCAAATTGCAAGTCGGTATAATGTGGACCCGAATCTAATTTCAGGTGAGGGCGATGTTGCTATAACTTTACAGCGGGCCCTCATCCCATTTTTACCCCGAGATCAGATTGAGTATGACATTAAAGGTCAATTCACTGGAGCCAGCGCTCCTTTTGAATTCGGGAAATATAAAATTTCAAATGGTGATTTGACCCTTGATGCCAATCGAGAGCAGGTGCTGATAAAAGGCCTCGTTGATATCGGTCCTTGGAATGCGAATGTCAGCTGGCTTGAGACATTGGGAGAAAATGCGCCGCCAACACAATATACGGTTGCTGGTGATATTGATGCGAATTTATTGGATGAATTGGGTTTTGCGTCCCGTAGCCTATTTGATGGTAATGCGGCGCTGCAGATCAATGCAATTGGTGAAGGTCGAGAGATTATAGGTGGAAACTTTGATGTTGATTTGAAAGATTCGGAGCTCTCTCTCGAGCGCATTTGGGTGAAACCTGCGGGGGAATCCGCTAAGCTCACAGGGCAGTTATTCCGTGGATCTGACAATAGCTATATTATCAAAAATGCACAATTAAGCGGGTCAGGTATTGACGTCGGCGGACAAGTGAGTTTCGAATCCAATTATAAATTACGGCAGATTGATCTTTCAAAAATGTCTGTCGCGCCCCTCATTGATGGCGCGGTTAAAATTACGCCAGACCGTTTAGCAGGCAGGTTGGACGTAGACGTAAATGCGAACTATCTCAATGTTAGCCCTTGGACAGAAGATTTATTTGTTGAACGGAAAAGCAATTTGGATGTGCCGCTATTGATGCAAGGCACGGTTAGAGATTTGATTTTGGCAGACGGTTACTCCGTCAGAGATTCAGATATATTATTCTCTCACACAGGTGAGGTTGTTGAGACAGCAAGATTAGAGGGTCTATCTGGAAGTGAACCTTTTAAACTAGAATTGAAAACCCGAGATGACTTGAAGCGACAATTTAATGTGGACATTCCAGATGCTTCAAAGGCCGTTTCAGCCTTTATGGGGTTAGAGAACACCAAAGGCGGGCGTCTAAATATTACGGCAAACTTGCCCGCAGCAGGTGAAGATGGTGCATATGTTGGTGAAGCGCAAATGCGTGACTTTAAGTTAATTGAAGCCCCCGCACTCGCGCAATTACTGTCTCTCGCCTCTCTCACGGGGCTCGCAGATACTTTGACAAGCGGGAGTATGCAATTTGATCGATTTAAAGTGCCATTTGCAATTTTAGGCGATGATATTGCCATAAGAGATGCTCGTCTTTACGGCCCTGCCATCGGGATGACTGGAAATGGAGACATTAATTTAGACCAGCGTATCGTTGATTTTGATGGCACTTTAGTTCCTGCATATACGGCAAATTCTATATTAGGCGATATTCCAGTTCTGGGGGATATTTTTGTCCAAGAGAAGGATGGCGGTCTCTTCGCGCTAACCTACACTGTCAGCGGACCGTTTGAGCAAACGCAAATTTCGGTCAACCCCTTATCGGCGCTTACCCCGGGTTTCCTAAGAGGTATCTTCAAACGAGATCGTTCAGATATTGATGACGCTATGAAAGAAGCTATTGAAGATGTGACGCCTAACGAGGAAGAATGAGCTCAGAAGGAATTGTCCAATTTAGCCCACGACCTTCAATAAAGCATGCTTCTTTTTACCCACGGAAATCTTGACAACACCATCAATAATATCCGCATCAGAGAGCGTCAGCTCATGCGTAGACACCTTTTCATCGTTTAGTTTCAACGCACCTTGCTTGATATGACGCCGCGCTTCACCATTTGATCCAGCAAGACTAACTGTCGTCGCAGCAGTCAGAATGCCCATACCGTTCAACTCGGCCCTAGTGACGTCTACAGAAGGCAACCCAGCTGCGGTTTGCCCTGATACAAAGGTTTGCTTCGCAGTCGCTTCGGACTCCCTCGCCGCCGCTTCGCCGTGGAGAAGGGCTGTCGCTGCATTGGCAAGTGCGATTTTAGCCGTATTGATGTCTGCACCTTCAAGGGCTTCGAGCGCTTTAACCTCGCTTTCTGCCATATCAGTGAAGAGACGCAGGAATTTACCGACATCAGCATCTTCCGTATTCCGCCAAAACTGCCAATATTCATAAGGGCTGCGTGTGAAATCCTCACCGAAAGCAGGGTCACCATTTAGCCAAACGGCTCCATCGGCAGTCTTGCCCATTTTTCCGCCAGATGAAGTTGTTATCAGCGGCGTTGTGAAGCCATAGCATTCTCCGCCTTCCATACGGCGTGTGAGGTCAACACCTGTTGTAATATTCCCCCATTGATCAGACCCACCAAGCTGCAAGCGGCAGCCATAGCGTTTGAACAGCTCTACGAAATCATAGCTCTGCAAGAGGGGATAGTTGAACTCGAGAAATGTCATGGGCTGTTCATTCTCGAGCCGGCGTTTGACGGTTTCCATTGTCACCATGCGGTTGACCGTAAATTCCGTTCCGACAAGGCGCAGGAATTCAAGATAGCCAAGCTTGCCAAGCCAATCATCATTATCGACCATAATCGCGGCATTCGGGCCTTCAAAATTGAGGAACTTCCCAAAGACCTGACGGATACCCTCTTTATTTGAATTGATCTTTTCTTGCGTCAGCATTTGGCGGGATTTGTCTTTGCCAGACGGATCGCCAATCTTCGTGGTTCCACCGCCCAGCAGAACGATAGGCGTCCCGCCGCTTTGCTGGAGGTGGCGTAGCATCATAATTTGGACGAGAGAGCCAACATGCAAACTCGGCGCTGTGCAATCAAAGCCGATATAGCCGACTAATTTTTCAGTCTGCGCAAGCGCATCCAGGCCCGCTTCGTCGGTGCATTGATAAAGATATCCGCGCCCGACGAGGGTTTGCATGAGTTTGGAAGCGTGTTTAGTCATAATTGGCGCTTCTAACGGGCAGGAGAGTCGTGTCAAAGGTTAGATATGGATGAAAAGATATATACTGCACTTGGTCTTATGAGCGGCACCTCTCTCGACGGAATAGATGTTGCCATTATTGAGACGGATGGCGTTGATATTTTCGAGTTTGGCAAAAGTCGGGAGGCGTCATTTTCAGCTGGGCAAAAAGCTATCCTTACAAAAACAACGCAAGACGCGCTTGATTGGCGGTTTAAAGGCCCAGTGCCCAATAGTTTTGCGCAAGCGGAGGAGTTGATAGATACAGCTCATATTGAGGCGATTGGGTCGTTATCGGCTGATATTATTGGTTATCATGGCCAGACCATTCTTCATCGCCCGCCGAACCAAAAGACGCGAGGCAAGACCTTACAGCTTGGACGAGGGGAAGTTATAGCAAACGGGTTAGATATTCCTGTCGCTTACGATTTTCGGACGGCAGACGTTGCAGCGGGCGGGCAGGGCGCGCCGCTGGCCCCCATCTATCACGAAGCGCTTGTGAGATATACCAAGCTTAAAGGCCGTGTGGCTGTGCTTAATATTGGCGGTGTGTCTAATCTAACAGCCATTGAAGACGGTAAAATCATCTGGGCAACGGATTGCGGGCCTGGGAATGGGCCTTTGGATAGTTGGGTGAGCAAGTTGGCCCGTACGGATTATGATAAGGATGGCAAACTATCATTCTCTGGAACGGTTAATTTTAATAAGATAAATCAATGGCTTGAGAAAAGTTTCTTTAAGCATTCTATCCCACGTAGTGCCGATCGATATGACTTTGATGTACTGGATGACATGCAAGACATGTCGCTCGAAGACGGTGCGGCAACTCTCGCTTCATTTTGCGCTCAGTCGATTGCGCGTGATTTAAAGCGTTTTGATGCGGAAACCGTGATTGTCTGTGGTGGTGGGCGTAAGAACCCAGCGATTATGGCGATGTTAGATATACATAGCGACGCGGAGGTCGTGAGCGCAGAACATGTAAGCTGGGACGGGGATATGCTAGAAGCACAAGCGTTCGCTTATCTCGCCGTGCGGACGTTCAAGGGTCTACCCATCAGTTTCCCGCAAACAACAGGCGTGCTGCGCCCGCTGACAGGCGGTAAAATGGCTTATCCTTCGAGCAGCTTAGGCTCACGCGGCGGGGAATAGCGCGGATCTAGCGTATCATCGAGATAATCTTCAATGACGTCCATCGCTTGCTCTAAATGGTTCGTGTAGAAATGGTCCGCGCCTTCAATGCGATATGTCTCAATCTCATGGCCCTTTTGAACGCGAATTTTAGACACAACGCGGTCGACATCGCCGCAAGGCACGATTGGGTCTTCTGTTCCGTAAGTCACGAGACCTGATGCGGGGCAAGGCGCCAAAAATGCAAAGTCATAGGTGTTGGTCGGCAGGCTCATTGAAATAAAGCCAGCGATTTCAGGACGGCGCATCAGCAGCTGCATCCCAATCCAAGCGCCAAAACTATAGCCTGAAACCCAGCTAAACGGGGCATTTTGGTTAAAGCTCTGCATGTAATCCAGCGCATAAGCCGCATCTTGCAGTTCACCTGCGCCATTGTCGTAAACACCGACAGAACGGCCGACACCGCGGAAGTTGAAGCGAAGAACAGAGAACCCGCGACGCTTATATTGCTCATACATAGCCACAGGAATGCGGTGGTCCATATGACCGCCAGCCTTTGGATGCGGCGGTAATATCAGAGCGCAAGGCGCTTGCGGGTCATCTGACGGATGATAGCGGCCTTCGAGCCGGCCTTCTGGACCGTTAAAAATGACTTCGGGCATAATTTCACCTCTACGTTTTGAAGTCAGAAAGATGCAGGTTTTAAGCCATATTCAATCTTGACTAAATCGGTCGGAATAACTAGGTCCCGCCCGATGAATTTGATTTCGTGCGGGCCTCTATCAAGGGCGCGCATAAAATACCAACGAAAACATGCGATTTGGAGCCATTTCGACCCATGAAACTCACTGCGAAAGGACGATATGCTGTAATGGCCGTAGCTGATTTGGCTGCACAAGGTCCAAATGCCTGTGAGTCACTCACATCCATTGCGTCTCGGCAGCATATTTCTATTACATTTTTAGAGCAACTTTTCGGGAAATTACGCCGGGCAGGGTTAGTTGAATCGGTTCGCGGCGCGCAAGGGGGCTACCGCTTGTCGGGCGCTGCGACTTCCATCTCGCTCGATAAAATTATCCATGCGGTAGATGCGTCGCCGAAAGCGCATGGCTGCTCGCCCGAAACAAAGATAGCCTGTACGGGCAAAACGGACCGCTGCCTAACGCATGACCTCTGGGGCGCATTAGAAAATCATATCGAAGGTTTTTTAGCTTCAATCACTGTTCAAGATGTTGTCGACGGACGCCTCCCTATGATGGAGGCGGCGGAATGACCCGTCTCTATTTCGACCATAATGCGACGACCTTTGCACACCAATCCGTCATTGACGCGATGACGGAAGCTTTAGCGACCACAGGTAATCCGACTGCGCAGCATCATAATGGACGAACCGCCAATGCAATTGTGTCTGACGCGCGCGAGAAAGTTGGCCTGGCTATGGGCGTCTGCGCGCAAGATATTATTTTCAACAGTGGCGGAACGGAAGGCTGCAATACGGCGATTTGGTCGGCTTTAAATGCGGGCTGCAAACATTTGCTGATTTCTAGTATGGATCATCCTGCGACAAAAAATGCAGCGGAAAATTTCGTAGAACATTTTGGTGCCAGTTCTGAGCCGATACCCGTTGATAATCAGGGCCGCACGGATATGGCGTGGCTAGAAGCCCGTATCGCGAAATGGGACGAGGCGGATGGCCGCCCATTTGTTTCTCTTGTCGCGGCCAATAGTGAAACTGGCGTGCTGCAAGATGTCGATAGAGCGATTGATATTGTGTCCGATGCGGGTGGTCTTATTCTGATTGACGCCACCCAAGTTCTCGGAAAAATGGCCATGCCGACAACGCCTGATTACCTTGTTGTATCTGCGCATAAGATTGGCGCGCCGCGCGGCATTGGCGCGCTTTATGTTGCGCCAAACGCGCCTTACACGTCGCTCCTGTCGGGCGGAGGGCAGGAAAGACGCCGCCGTGCGGGAACACATAATGTTGCAGGCATTGCAGGATTTGGTGCAGCTTGCGACGCGATAGAAAATCTCGATCATATTGCAGATATTCGCGATCATTTGGAAACTCGGTTGAAAGAGCTAGAACCAAAGATTGCCTTTTTCGGCGATAAGGCCAAACGTCTGCCTAACACATCTTTCTTTGCCGTGCCGGATGCCTCATCCATGACCTTGATGATGGCGCTCGACCTGGAAGGTGTGTCTGTCTCAAGGGGAACGGCTTGTTCGTCAGGGATAGTAGGCGCCAGCCGGGCTATCACAGCGATGGGCCGAAGCGATGAGGCGCCGAAAGGTGCAATCCGTGTGAGCCTCGGCAGAGACGCAACCACCAAAGATGTAGATGAATTTATCAGCATTTGGGTAAAACTACGCCGTATTAAGACTGAGAGCCCTCAGGCTAAAGGAGTCGCCAGATGAGCGAAGATGTAAAAATTGCCAAAGACAGTATCGATGATGAAACCGTCGAAGGTGTCCGCTCGCTCGAGGCGGATAAATATAAATATGGTTTTGATTCCGATATTGAACAGGAATTTGCGCCCAAGGGCCTGAATGAAGATATTGTCCGCTTTATCAGCGCCAAAAAAGATGAACCACAATGGCTCCTTGATTGGCGGCTCGAGGCTTATGAACGTTGGCTGACCTTGGAAGAGCCTGAATGGGCGATGGTGGATTACCCCAAAATCGACTTTCAAGACATGTATTATTACGCGTCCCCTTTAAAAAAGAAGGAGCTGAACTCGCTCGACGAGGTCGACCCCGAAATTCTCGAAGTTTATAATAAGCTCGGAATTTCTCTGAAAGAACAAGAAGTTCTGGCAGGTGTTAAAGGCGCGCCAAAGGTCGCCGTTGATGCCGTCTTTGATTCTGTGTCTGTTGTCACGACGTTTAAGAAAGAACTCGCTAAACATGGCGTGATTTTCTGTAGCTTTTCTGAGGCCGTGAAAGACCACCCCGAACTAGTCAAAAAATATATGGGCTCTGTCGTGCCTGTGACGGATAATTATTACGCCACGTTGAATAATGCGGTCTTCTCTGACGGGTCATTTGTCTACATCCCGCCGGGTGTGCGCTGCCCAATGGAGCTATCGACCTATTTCCGTATGAATGCGCAAGGCACGGGTCAGTTCGAGCGCACGCTCATCATCGCGGATAAGGGCTCTTACGTCTCTTACCTCGAAGGATGTACGGCACCGATGCGAGATGAGAACCAACTCCATGCCGCGATTGTTGAAATCATCGTCCATGAAGACGCCGAAGTGAAATATTCCACGGTTCAAAATTGGTGGCCGGGGGATAAGGACGGCAATGGCGGCGTCTATAATTTCGTGACGAAACGCGCGGATTGCCGCGGTGCAAATTCCAAAGTCAGCTGGACCCAAGTTGAAACAGGCTCTGCCGTCACTTGGAAATACCCGTCTTGTATTTTGCGCGGCGATAATTCCCAAGGCGAGTTTTACTCAATCGCCATTACCAATGGGCATCAGCAAGCCGACACAGGCACAAAGATGATCCATTTGGGCAAGAACACAAAGTCCCGCGTGATTTCTAAAGGTATTAGCGCGGGGAAATCTAACTCGACCTATCGTGGTCTCGTCAGCGCCCACAAAAAGGCCACAGGTGCGCGGAATTTCACGCAATGTGACTCTCTGCTCATTGGCGATCAATGCGGCGCGCATACCGTGCCGTATATCGAAAGCAATACGCCCACCGCGCAATTTGAGCATGAAGCGACAACGTCTAAACTCTCTGACGATCAGCTGTTCTATTGCCGTCAGCGCGGTCTATCCGAAGAGGACGCCGTGGCGCTCCT